>CALJLV010000221.1 GCA_937982505.1 uncultured Desulfobacteraceae bacterium
CGCCCGGCTCAACCGCGAGTTTCTCACGGCGGCCCTGGCGTCGAGCCCCATGTGAGTTCAGGTCCCCTGTAATCCAGGGCCCACCGACGCCACGCGCCGGCGCTGGGCCAGCAAGACGGCTTTCCCGACCGACACGTAAAGCCGCCGCCGAAGCGGCGCCGGACGCGAATTTCACCCACTTTCGGCAGACCGCAAGGTTTTCATCGTCTTCTGTTGCCATGGACCTATCCCTCGCCGAGATCGCCGCCGGCTTGAACGTCACCGCGGCCACCCTGGAACGCTGGATCCGCCAGGGACGGATTCCGGTCAACCGGACGGGCAACGCATACCGTTTCAACCTCTCGGTGCTGGAGCGCTGGGCCGAAACCCACGATCTGACCTTCGCGCTGCCCGAGATGGCCGAAAAGCGGAGCCTGCCGCCGCGGACCGGGCTGGCCGCCGCCATCGAGCGCGGTGGCGTCTACCATGGAATCCCCGGCGACAGCATCACCGCAGTGCTCAGAAGCGCCGTGGGCCGGCTGACCATGCTGCCCGAAGACATCCGCGACGATCTTTACGATCAGCTGGTGCGGCGCGAACGGCTCGCCTCCACCGGCATCGGCCGGGGGGTGGCCATTCCCCATCCGCGCAGCCCCGTCACCGGGGCCGCCGGGCTGCTGCCCCTCATCGCCACGGCCTTTCTGGAATCACCAGTCGATTTCCAGGCCGTGGACGACCAGCCGGTCTTCGTTCTCTTTATCCTTCTGAGCGACTCCATCGACAGTCACCTGCACCTGCTCTCACGGCTGGCCTTCTGCCTTCGAGACGATGGGTTTTCGGCCTTTTTGCGCGCATGCCCGGGGCCCGGCCCCCTGTTGGAACGCACCGCCGCCTTCGAAGGGCGCCTCGACAACCGCGATTGAACAGATCCCATGCCGATCTTCACACCACGGCGTACGCTCGCCAACTGGAATTTTTTTCGCGCCGACGACCGCCTCCTGCTGATTGTCATCGCCCTGATGGTGGGCATCTGCAGCGGCCTGGCAGCGCTGGCGCTCAATCGATCCCTGGCGGCGGTTCTGACCTGGCTCCACCCCTACCGCGGCCAGGTCTGGGCCTTCGTGTTGCCCGGGGTGGGAGCGGCCCTCTCTTCGCTGTTTCTCAACAAGGTGGTCAATGAGGGGGCCGGCCACGGGGTCCCGGAAGTGGTCTACGCCGTATCGCGCCATGGCGGTCTGCTCCGCTTTCGCAGCAGCTACTCGCGGCTCATCTCCAGCTTCCTGACCATCGGCAGCGGGGGCAGCGCCGGCCCTGAAGCGCCGGTGGTGATGAGCGGCGCGGCCATCGGATCGAACATCGCCAAGTATTTCAGCCTCAATGACCGCCAACGCACCACCCTGGTGGGGTGCGGGGCCGCCGGGGCCATCGCCTCGATCTTCAACGCCCCCATCGCCGGGATGGTCTTCGCCGTGGAAGTGATCCTGGGCGAATGGAGCGCCCGGAACATCATCCCCATTGCCATGGCCGCCGTGGCCGGCACCGAGGTGAGCCGGATCCTCCAGGGCAACCAAATCGCCTTCGAGTACCGCCACTTCGACATCCATCTGGTGGACATCGCCGCCTCGGCGGGCCTGGCCGTGGCCGCGGCCCTGGCCTCGGTACTGCTCACCCGCGCCCTGCGCGCCACCCATCGGCTGTCCGGGCTCCTGGTGGTTCCGGCCTGGGTGCGGGCCGCCCTGGGCGGCTGCCTCGTGGGCCTCATCGGCCTCCGGCTGCCGGTGGTCCTGGGCGAGGGGTACCATGCCATCGACGAGATGATCGGCGGTCACTTCGCCTCCGGTCTGCTCATCGCCGCCGCGGCCGCCTTGGCCAAGGTCCTGGCCACGGCCCTGACCCTCGGATCTGGCGGTTCGGGAGGGATCTTCGCCCCTTCCCTGGTCATCGGCAGCCTGGTGGGCCTGGTCTATCACCGGGCGCTGATCTGGATCTGGCCGGCCATCGGACTGGTCAACGAGGGGTGCTTCGCTCTGCTGGGGATGGCCGGTCTGATCAGCGGCATGCTCCAGGCCCCGCTGACCGGAATTTTTCTGATCGTGGAATTGACCGGCGGATATGAAACGATCCTTCCCCTGATCATCGTTTCGACCATCGCCACGACCCTGAGCCACTACTTTGAGCCGGCCTCTTACTATCTGCGGGATCTGGTCGAGCGCGGTCAGCTCCTGCGTCCGGGCACGGATCGGCGGGTGCTCACCGACATGAGTGTGCGCGAAATGCTTGAAACCGACTGCGTCGGCGTGGCGCCCGAGATGCGCCTGCGCGAGTTCATCGAAGTGGTCAAACGCTCGCGACGCAACTATTTTCCCGTCAGCGATCCCCGGTCCGGGATATTCCTGGGCATCGTCTACCTGGACGATATCCGCCCGTACCTCTTCGATCCGCTCCTGTACGACGCGGTGGTGGTGGGCCAGTTCATGCACGCCGATGTTCAGGTGGCTTCGCCGGACGACGATCTTCACGAGGTGCTGCGCCGCATGGACACCGAGCGCCGCTTTTCCATGCCGGTTGTGTTCAACGGCCGTTTTCTGGGCATGATCTCCAAGGCGACGCTGCTGGACCGCTACCGCCGTGAACTGATGGTCCAGACCCATTGGCGATAGACCTGGAGGCCATGGAAAAACGATTGCTGCACATCCATTGCCAGACGCCCCAGGGTCTGGAGGGCTTGCGCCAGGCGGCCTATTTCTGCCGCCGCATCCGGGCCCTGCTGACCGTCTACCTCCCATTGAGCGACAAGTTTCTGGTTTATTTTGAAAACGACGTGGTGCAGATCGACCTGGACGGCGGCTGCCTGGCGCCGGTTGAGGCGGCCCGGGACCAAGTCGAGACGCTGGCCTCCCAGGCCGGCGCGAAATTGGATTTTTTCGTCCCCAGGCACTTCACCAGCGCCAGCCTGCCCGACATCCCGGCGGATTTCGATTTCATGTGCAGCCCGCCGCCCACCGGCCGCCGGGGACGCCAGACCGCCCGGGGCCGCACCGGCCACCAGATTCAGCGCATTCTGCGCGCGGCCCGCTATCCCCTCCTGGTCCCGGGGGCTTTTCACACCCCCTGGCAGCGCATCCTGGTCCTCTTCGGCGGCTCGGCCAATGCGGTCGCCGCCTGCCGCCTGGGGTTGTCCCTGGCGCGGCAGGCACGCGTTCCCCTGGAAATGCTCACCCAGGCAGAAGGCGGCACGCGGGACGAATACCGGGAAAAGTGGAAGGCGGCCGGGCTGGCCGGGGCCTTGGAAGATGGCCTCCAGCAGTGGCATTTTTCCCATGCCCGGCGTTTCGAGGAGAGTCTGGGGGCCGTGCCCGCCGACGCGCTGGTGATCATGGGGGCTTTCGACCACATCAGCATTCGTGAATTCTTTCACGGCAGCAAGTTGAAAACGGTGTGCGCCGTTCTGCCCAACAGTCTGATCCTCGCCGGCCCCCGCGGGGCAACGGAAATCTAGAGGCGCACCTGGCCGACGAGAGCCCGCCCACCGATCCAGGACCGTATCTCCTGGAGCACGGCCGGGGTCAGGTCGGTCACCGCGATCCGCTCTTTTGCCGGTCTGGCCGGGTTTTCGGCGTTTGCAGGCCCAAGCCATCGCGCCAGAGCCTTCATGGTCGATGCCATGGGGTCCACAAGATGCACGCGGAACCCGATCTTGCGTCCCATCACCCCGGCCAATTCCCCGTAGCGGCTGCCGCCCAGGATCAGGGTGTCCACCTGGCGCATCTTGAGCCGGTGCAGATACTTCTTGACGATCATGCGGGTTTCGGGTTTTCTTTGCCACCCGCCGTCGAGCAGGGCAAGGATCAGGGGAACGGCCACCCCCTGCACCGAGGCCCCGGGGCGCAACGCTCGGATCACCAGCCCGTAGGCATCGCTGGCCAGGGTGGCCCGGCTGGCGATAAGACCGATGCGCCCATGGGGAGACCGGGTGGTCGCCTCGGCGGCGGCCAGGCGGATCGGATTGATCAGGACCGGACGGCCGTCCTCCGGTGCCAAAGGATCCAGGTGGGCCGCCATGCTCTGGCTGGCGATGAGCACCCAATCGGCCCCTTGATCCTGCAGATAAGCAATCCCTTTGCCGATCCGTTCCCGAATCAGTTCCGGGCTACGGTCGCCCATGGGCCGGCAAACGGTGTCCGCCAGGTAGACCACGGGGATTTGCGGCCATCGGCCCCGCAGGACGGCCATGGCGGCCGCCCCGCCCAGATCGGCATCCAGGATACCGAGAGTCCCGGAGGCGGCGGCTTCTGTCATTTTGGCAAGTCCCATGGAATGCGCATCCCAACTGTCACCGCGACGCCCCCCAGAACCGCAGGTGCGGCGCGCTGGTTGCTGCAGCGGACCCGCCAGCGACGACGGCTTTGGCGGTCACAACCACCGAGGTGTTCGATGCCTGCTCCGGTCCCCGGATCCGACATGAGTCAGGAAATCTTTCGCCGCGGGCTGGCCGTGGAGACGGTTTCGGCCTACCTGCTCTGCTGCGCCCTGAAGGACGAGGGGCGCCCCATCCACCGGGAAACCCTGCTGAGCGTCTGGAATGCGGCAGAGGAAGCCTTGGACGCGGCGCTGTCCGAACTTCTGGCCGACCGGATCCTGGTCCCGCAACAGCCGGACGGCGGCTACGCGCTGCAGCCGACCGCGGCATGGCGCCGGAGGTGACACGCGGCGCGACATCGCTCACGAGGGTCCGGCCTCGCTGTCCAGCAGGGCTGCCACCCGCCGCCGGATGGCGGCATCCGAAAAGTCGGTGCGCATTCCCGGGCAGGCGCTGGCCATGGCACGCCAGTTGCCGACATCCCGCAGCACGGCGGTAATAAAGGGCCAGCGCCGGCACATGCGCGGCTTGACCGGATGAATGGTGCATAGATCCCGCCAGAAAACACAATAGCCGTCCGGACGCTGGGCCAGCAGGGGACGCCCGCAGGACGTCTGGCAGTAGCGCCGGAGAAACTCGTCGGACCGGCACCCCAGGTAGGCCGCGATGGCCCGGATGTCATCGGGTTCGAGATAGGTGCCGCCGTATCCCCGGCAGCATTGGCCGCAGCGCTGGCAGACGAACAGGTCCTGGTCCTGGGCGTCAGATGGCATGGCGGCCGTCCAAGGCGCGCTTGAGGGTCGCCTGGTCGATGAATTTGAGGTCTCCGCCGATGGGCACCCCGCAGGCGATGCGACTGATCCGGGTCCGGGCTTCGGCCAGAAGCTGGCCCAGGTAGGCCGCCGTGGCATCCCCGCTGACGGTGGGGCTGGTGGCCAGAATCACTTCGCTGATGCCGCCGGCCGCCAGCCGGCCCTGCAGTTCCCGGATGCGCAGCTTTTCCGGCCCCACCCCGTCCATGGGTGCCAAAACCCCCTGCAGGACATGGTAGCGTCCGCGAAAGGCCCCGCTCTTTTCGATGGCCACCATGTCGGTGGCCTGCTCGACGACGCAAAGCTGGCCGTTGTTACGGCCCGGATCGCTGCAAAGGCGACACAACTCTTCGTCGCTGAGGCAAAAACATTGACGGCATACCCGGGTCTTTTCCTTGATGGCCATCAGCGCCCGGGCCATTTGCTCCACCTGGCCCCGGGGTGCCGCCAGCAGGTGCAGAGCCAAGCGCTCGGCGGTCTTCTCCCCGATTCCGGGTAATTTGGCAATCTGGCGAATCAGTTCCAGAATCGTTGGCGGATAGTAGCTCAAGGGCGGATCCTTCCGGAAAATGATCAGAAGCCGGGAATCTGCAGCCCGCCGGTGAGCTTGCCCATCTCGCCGGAAACCATCTCCTGGCTCTTCTTGAGGGCATCATTGACCGCGGCCAGAATCAGGTCCTGGAGCATTTCCACATCCTCGGGGTCGATCACCTCCCGTTCGATGGCAACGGAGACCAGCTTCTGGCTCCCATCGGCCACCACCCGAACCATCCCTCCGCCGGCAGTGGCCTCGACGGTCCGCGAGGCCAGCTCCTCTTGCAGCTTCAACATCCGAGCCTGAAGCTTCTGCGCCTGCTTGACCATGTTGCCCATATTTCCCATGCCCTTCATGGCAGCTCTCCTTCCGGAATCCGCACCTCCACCACCCTCCCCTCGAAAAGCTTGATCGCTTCGTCGACCAGAGGATGGTGGAGGGCTTCCTTTTTGATCAGGTTGCGATCCTGGGCCCGGCGGCGGCTGCCCGTAACTTCACCGGCAGCCGTGCGGATGACAAGGCCGAGCGCCCGCCCCAGCTGCTCCCGGCAAAGGGCCTCGATGGCCTCCTGGGCGCGTTGCAGCAATCCGGCCTGGAACCCGTTTCCTTGGAATTCGATGACGATCTGGTCTTGATCCACCTGTGCGACCCGGCATTGCGGCAGCACGCCGCTCAACTGGGGATGGTGCTGGCCGATGGCGGCCAAGAGGCGCTCCTGAATCGGCGCCTGGTCCGGTTCCGGGCGCTTCTCCACCGGGGGGGGGACATCCGCGGATGTCTCGGCGACGCAGACCGATTCGGCCGGCAGGGTTTGGGGGGAAGCGAACGCCACCCGGGCCGGGCCTTCGGCCATGGAGCACCGCAGGGTGTCGAGCTTGGCGATCAGCGCATCGATGGTGGCGGGTGCAGGCACCTGGATCAATCGCACCAGAACGGTTTCCAGGGCCAGGCGCGGTTGGGGGGCCAGGCGCACGAAAGCTTCTTCCCGCAGCATCACATCCAGATCGGAAGAGCACACGTCTGAACTCCAGTCACGTCAGTCAA
>CALJLV010000222.1 GCA_937982505.1 uncultured Desulfobacteraceae bacterium
CCACCGAGATCTACACTCTTTCCCTACACGACGCTCTTCCGATCTGGTGGAATCGCGCCGCGGGGACCGGATCGTGATGCGCACCGAGGCCCTGGGCCGGCTGCATCCGGCCGCCCGGCGGCGCGTCCTGCGCTACGCCCTCGGGCAGATCCACCCGGACCGCCACCACATCGGCTGGGATCACATCGAGGCCCTGTGCGCCCTGATCCTGGCCCGGGGCCGGCCCCGCCGGCTGCACCTGCCCCACCGCATCGAGGCGCAAGTCGACGCCCTGAAGGTCGTGGTGGGCCGCTCGCCCCGTCCCCTGCGCCGTCCGGCCGGCGACGCGCCGGTTTTTTGCTGCCGCATCGAGGCCGCCGGGGTCCGGGCGATCCCGGAACTGGGCCTCACGGTGGCCGCCGCGATTCAAGACGCGCCGCCCCTTGCCCGGGGCCTTAGCGCTGGACAGTGGTCCGCCTTTTTTGATATGGGTGCCGTAAGCTTCCCCCTGGTGGTGCGCAGCGCCGCCGCCGGCGACCGCTTCCGCCCCCTGGGCGCCGGCGGGACCCAGAAGGTGGCTAAGTTCTTCATCGACCACAAGATTCCCCGGCCCCTGCGTCCGACCTATCCGGTGGTGGAAAGCCGCGGCGAGATCGTCTGGCTGGCCGGCCTGCGCATCGGCGAGGGGGTCGGCGCCCCGGCCGGCGGCCAGGCGCTGGCCATGGTCTTCCGTCCGGCCGCCGCGCCTCGGGCGCCGGCCCAATCAACGAAGGAACCTTCGGAGTGAACCCTTTCTACAAGAATCTCGCCCTGTGGCTGGTCATCACCCTGATGATGATCATGCTCTACAACCTCTTCAATCAGCAGCAGCTGAGCGAAACCGCCATCGGCTACAGCGAATTTCTCAACCTGGTGGAAAACGACCAGGTGGCCGAAGTCCTCATCCAGGGCCAGGAGCTGATCGTCAAGGACACCGGCCGCAACCGCTACAAGGTCTTCGCCCCCCAGGACAACGATCTCATCGGCACCCTGCGGCGCAAGGGGGTCGCCATCTCGGCCAAGCCGCCGACCGAATCGCCCTGGTACATGTCGGTGCTGGTCTCCTGGTTTCCCATGCTCGTGCTCATCGGGGTCTGGATCTTTTTCATGCGCCAGATGCAGAGCGGCGGCGGCAAGGCCATGAGCTTCGGCAAGAGCCGCGCCCGGCTGCTCAGCGACCAGCAGGCCAAGGTGACCTTCGCCGATGTCGCCGGCATCGACGAGGCCAAGGAGGAGCTGAGCGAAATCGTCGAATTCCTCAGCGATCCGAAAAAATTCACCCGTCTGGGCGGACGGATCCCCAAGGGGGTGCTCCTCATGGGATCGCCGGGTACGGGCAAGACCCTCCTGGCCCGGGCCATCGCCGGCGAAGCCGGAGTCCCCTTCTTTTCCATCAGCGGATCGGACTTCGTGGAGATGTTCGTGGGGGTGGGCGCCAGCCGGGTGCGCGATCTCTTCGTCCAGGGCAAGAAAAACGCCCCGTGCATCATCTTCATCGACGAGATCGACGCCGTGGGGCGACACCGGGGAGCCGGACTCGGAGGCGGGCACGACGAACGCGAACAGACCCTCAACCAGCTCCTGGTGGAGATGGACGGATTCGAGTCCAACGAGGGCGTGATCCTGATTTCGGCCACCAACCGTCCCGACGTCCTCGACCCGGCCCTGCTGCGGCCCGGGCGCTTCGACCGCCAGGTGGTGGTCCCCCTGCCGGACATCGTGGGCCGCGAGAAGATCCTGCAGGTCCACATGAAAAAATCGCCCATCCACGAGGACGTGAGCGTCAAGCGCCTGGCCAAGGGAACCCCCGGGTTTTCCGGCGCCGATCTGGAGAACCTGGTCAACGAAGCGGCCCTGCTGGCGGCCAAGCGCAACAAGGAGCGGGTCGACATGGTCGACTTCGAGGACGCCAAGGACAAGGTCTTCATGGGTCTGGAGCGCAAGAGCAAGGTGATACGCGAAGAGGACAAGCGCACCACGGCCTACCACGAGGCCGGGCACGCCTTGGTGGCCCGCTTTCTGCCCAACACCGACGCGGTCAACAAGGTCACCATCATCCCCCGGGGCCGGGCCGCCGGGGTCACCTGGTTTTTGCCCGAGGAACGCGACTTCAAGTACAAGGATCAGCTGGAAAGCGAACTGGCGGTGGCCTTCGGGGGCCGGGCCGCCGAAGAGGTCGTCTTCGGGCGCATCAGCACCGGGGCGGCCAACGACATCAAGCAGGCCACCGACCTGGCCGAGCGCATGGTGCGCACCTGGGGCATGAGCGAGGCCCTGGGCCCCCTGTCCTACGCCAAAGGCGAAGAGCACGTCTTTCTGGGCCGGGAAATCGCCCAGCACCGGGACTACAGCGACGAGACGGCCCGGCGCATCGACGAGGAGATCCGCCGCCTCATCGAAACGGCCTACGCCAAGGCCAAGGACGTGCTGCGCCGAAACCGGGATGTGCTCGACGCCCTGTCCGAGCGCCTTCTGGAAAAGGAGACCGTCCTGGGCCAGGAACTTGACGCGCTGATCCTCGAGATGCGCCCCGGGTTCGTCTTTCCTTCCCGGGGGGTCGCCGAAGACGGCGACGACGAGGCGCCCCCGGCCCCCTCCGGGCAAGACGCCGGCGATGCCGCTGGGGCCCGGTCCACAGAGGATCATGCGTAAGGAATACCGGATGCAATGGCAGGCGCACCGTCTCGATCTGGGGCGGCGCACCAGCGTCATGGGGATCGTCAACGTGACCCCGGACTCGTTTTCCGACGGCGGCCGCTTCTTCGACCCGGCGGCCGCGGTGGCCCATGGGCTGCGCCTGGCGGCCGAAGGGGCCGACATCCTCGACGTGGGCGGTGAGTCCACCCGCCCCTACGCCGATCCAATCTCCCCCGCGGAGGAGGCGGCCCGGGTGGTGCCGGTGATCGAGGCGCTGGCGGCCCGCGTCGCGGTGCCCATCAGCATCGACACCATGAAGGCCGAGGTGGCCCAAAAGGCCCTGGCGGCCGGGGCAGCCATGATCAACGACGTGTCGGCCCTGCGCCACGATCCGCGGATGGCCGCGGTGGCCGCCGCCGCCGGAGTGCCCGTGATCCTGATGCACATGCTCGGCACGCCCAAGACCATGCAGCGGGCTCCGCGCTACGATGATTTGCACGGAGAAGTGGCCGCCTTTCTGGCCGAGGCCATGGACCGGGCGGCGGCCGCCGGCATCCCCCGGAGCCGAATGATCCTCGACCCGGGCATCGGGTTCGGCAAGACGGTGGCCCACAACCTTTCCCTGGTGCGCCACACGCGGTCCCTCGCGGCCCTGGAGGCCCCGCTGCTGGTGGGCCCTTCGCGCAAAGCCTTCATCCGCTCCCTGCTGGCCGAAGACGGCGCAGAGCCGCCCGCTCCCGACGATCCCCGGGTGGCCCTGGGTACCCAGGCCGTGGCGACGGCGGCGATTCTGGCCGGCGCCCACATCCTGCGGGTTCACGACGTGGCCGCCACGCGCGCCAGCGCCCGCATCGCCGACGCCCTGCTGGAGGCAAAGGGGCCGGAAAATCCACCACCCCTGTGAGACGCGGAGGCGCCGCCTTCGTCGCCACCAACCCTGTTCATCTTCCTTCGAGGCTCTCATGCTCCTGGTCATCGACGTGGGCAACACCAACACCGTCATCGGCATCTATGACGGCGATACCCTGGCGCGCTCCTGGCGCATCCGCACCGAGCGCAACACCACCGAGGACGAACTCAACGTGCTGCTGGCCGGGCTCCTGGCCACCGGCGGCATCGCCGCCCAGTCCATCGCGCGCACCATCATTTCCAGCGTGGTGCCGCCCATGGCCAACAGCTACGACGCCTTTTGCCGCAGGTACCTCGGCCACGCCCCGCAGTGGGTCGACCCGCGCCGGGTCGCGCCGATGCCGATCCGCTACAGCAATCCGGCCGAAGTGGGGGCCGATCGCATCGTCAACGCCGTGGCCGCCTATCACCGCCACCGCCAGGGGCTGATCGTCATCGATTTCGGCACCGCCACGACCTTCGACGCCATCTCACCGGCCGGCGAATACCTGGGCGGGGCCATCAGCCCGGGAATCATGATCGCGGCCGAAGCGCTCTTCATGAAAGCCTCCAAACTGCCGCGGGTGGAAATCTTCGCCGCCCCGCAGCACGTAGTGGGCAAGGACACGGCCGCCAGCATCCAATCCGGCCTGATCTTCGGCTATGCCGGATTGGTGGATGGGATGGTGCGGCGCATGAAGGCCGAGATGGGCGTCCCGGTTAAGGTGGTGGCCACCGGCGGCCTGGCACCCCTGATGGCCGATGTCAGCGAGACCATCGAGGCCGTGGAGGGCGACCTCACGCTGGAAGGGCTGCGCCTGATCGATGCGATGCTTCATAAACGATGAGTGACCGGCATCCGGAATCGACCTGACAAAAAGAAGCGGACCGACTAGTCCGGATAGGCCGTTTCAGCCCAAGGCGGGCAGTTGGATGACCGTCTGGAAATTGCAGGAGGCCAAGGCCCAATTCCGCAGGGTCGTTGAGAACGCGCTGATGATCGGTCCCCAGTAGGCGACCCGGCGCGGTACCCAGACGGTTGTGGTGCTTTCCGCCCAGGGGACCCGCTCGACCTTCACACCACAACGTCGACAGTCGACCCGGCGCATGGCGTACAGGAAGAATACGGCCAAGCCCCACAGCGGCACGAACTCAAAGTGGCCCTGCGGCAGAACGTCATAACCGGGGCTTTTCTGACCGCAACCGGAACAAATCGGCCGGCTGCTTCGCCGTGGGTGGACCTGGATCTCAAGGATCGTGCGCCCTCGGAACTGCTGTCAGCGTGCTGTTCCATAAACAAAACCACTATGCGATTGCACCCGGTTCAGTATAGACTTGATCAGCATCCCGTTTTCCTCCTGGCTGGTTATGGGTTGTCTTGGTCGACGTCCATAATGCCAGATATGAAAACGGGGTGCTCTTTTTTTAGCCTCCGATTAGCAGTTTGACCCATGGGGGCGTCAATCTACCCATAAATTCTGCGGAAGAGCCAAATGTCGAAGAGGATTGACAAGGGCGGAAGATCAACCATAATAAGGCTAAGATTCAATATGTGGTTTTTCCGATAGGAGGATGCCCGTGCCCAACATCACCCTGAGCGTCGATGCGGAGACCATCAAGAAGGTGCGCAAAATCGCCATCGACAAGGATACCACCCTGACCGCCATGATCCGCGAGTATCTGGTCGAGGTCGCCAGCCGGGATCCGGAGAAAAAGGCCGAGGCGCTGCGGCTGCTGGAAGAGTCGTCCCGCAGGTTCAGCCGGGACAGGGGACCCCGGGAATGGAAGCGGAAGGATTTGTATGACCGATAGGATCTTTCTGGACACCAACGTGCTCGTCTATGTCTACGAGGGGCACGACCCGTTGAAACAACAACGGGCCAAGGCCCTTGTCCGGAACTGCATCCAGGATGAAAGCGGGGTCTTGTCGGTCCAGGTCCTGGGTGAGTTTTTCACCGTCGTCACCCGCAAGCTGTCGCCGCCGCTCAGCGTCGAAGCGGCCCTGGAGATCCTGAGGGCCTTCGACGTCCTGCCGGTCCAGGAAATCGACCGCCAGATCGTCCGACGCGCCATCGACACCCACCGGCAGTACGCCATATCGTACTGGGATGCGCTGATCGTCGCCGCCGCCGAACGCGCCGGATGCCGCCGGATCCTCACCGAGGACCTGAACGACGGGCAGCGATACCACGGCATCGCTGTGGAAGATCCCTTTCGTTCGGTGGCTCCCCCCGCTTGACCGCCGCCGCCCGGCGCCGGATCGAACTTGACGTCTCAGCAACAACAAGGCGATCTCACTCCGGATATCAGGAATATGCTTGTCATTCCATGTGATAAGAGAATCTATCCCGTTAACCGTCCCAACCGCAATGCAAGACGCTGAACATGCGCGCGTGCATCGGAATTGGTCACCCGCAACGAAGTCGATGTTCAGTCGGCGCCCGTCTACCCTCTCAACCCCTGGACATGATTCTGAGATAGATAACCCAGAAACCCGCGGACACTGTTCTGAAGAAAGCCCAGTTCGCGCCGGCGGACGTCCGGCGCAAAATTCCGCAAGCCGGCGAGCAGGGGATCGGTTTCCAGCAGACGCGCCAGGCAGGGGTCGAGGGGGTTGGCGGCGGCGGGCAGGCCGCGGGTGACATCCCCGATGGTTTCGGCCCAGTCGAGCAGCTGCCGGCGATGCGCCTCCAGCAGCCGCCGGCCGTCGCGGGTCGCGCCGAAATGGCCGTAGCAGAAGAGACTGTGGTCCACCGCCAGCAGCCGATCGATGCTCGCCAGGCTGGTCTCCAGAAAAAAGCGCGGCGGGGTCGCCGGCCTGAGATAAGGGGACGGGGAAAAATCGGCGTAGACCCCGCCGGCCTCGCCGGCAAAGAGTACTTCGCCCACTAGATAGCTGACATGATGCGGGGCGTGCCCGGGAGTGGGTACGGCGCGCACCCCCCATCGGTCACAGGTTTCCGCATCGACCAGGTACTCGACCGGCACCGGCCGCGGCGCGTCGTAGGCGCGGGCCGTATCCCCGAGGGTCTCGAGGCTGGCCTGCCACAATCGGCCGGGATCGCAAAGATGGCGAAACGCGGATTTGTGGCAGACCACCGGGGTGGAAGGGAAAAGCGCGCTGATGTGGCCGGCACCGCCGGCGTGATCCAGATGGATATGGGTCAGCAGCACCGCATCCAGCCGGCGGACTCCGAGCCGATCCAGCGACCGGCGCAATCGAGGGATGCTGGAAGCCGGGCCCACATCCACCAGCAGGGTGGGGGGCCCCCGCCACAACCAGGCGCTGATAAAATCGGTGAACCCGTCCAGCGCGGGCTGGTCCAAAACGATCTGAAACAGCCCTGGCCCCATGGGCCGCAGCGCCCTGTCCGAAACGGTCGCTATCACCCCTCGGCCATCCCCATGCGCGCTTCCAGCACTCGAATCTGGTTGGAAAGTTCCTCGCGCTCGGCGGGTGTCAGATCCTGCTCGGCCAGCCGGCGGCGCAGGCTGAGCAGCAGCATCTCTTCACGGTATTCAGCGCAGGTGTAGGTCATCCGGTGCGCTCCGTCCTAGAGCGGGACGTTGCCGCTTGCGGATCGGCATCAGCCCCTGCCCGCCTTGGTCATGGCTTCGTGAAAGGCCCGGTAGAAATGCCGGTGGTCGGAAAACCCGCGCTTGAGGATCTTGGCCAGCTGATCCAGGTCGCCCAGGTGGATCACCAGATTGACGCTCTTGTGAAAGGCCGCCATGTTGTCCATGGTGCGGAAGCGGTCGCTGAGCAACACCACGAAGATGTTTCGCCGGATGTTCATGCCCAGCCGCTCGAGGTAGCGCAGGACGCTGTTGCGGTCCGGATCCGGAGCGTCGAAGCGCTCGTTGATCACCACCAGGTCGAAGTTGTGGAAACGCATCTGCTTGAGCACGTCCCGGGCCGAGGCCGCCGCGGTGATGTAGAAGCCCATCTCTTTCAGGGCGGCCTGAATCCTGGGCCGGTACTCGGGATCGTTCTCACAGATGATGGCCGTCTGGGCGCCTTCTTCGATGAAATCGAAAGGCCGCTCGGCGTCATCGTAGCCGGCGCCCGAGACCTCGTCCAAAAGGGCGCCGGCCGCCGCCGGGTCCCCGGTGCGCGGATCGACGGTGAATTTCTGCCGGCACTTGGGGCAGGTCAGGGCGAAGGCCCTGTCCCGGGGCACCTTTTCATCGGAAAGCCGAAAGCGGGTCTGGCAGTGCCGGCAGCTCACCTCCATCGGATCCCTCCTCGGTCGGCCCTCAGAAAGGGGCCCGATCTTTCTTGCCGTAGCTGAAGTCCACCGCCAGGCCTTCGATGTCGG
>CALJLV010000223.1 GCA_937982505.1 uncultured Desulfobacteraceae bacterium
CCCATTGCTCGGGAAAGTCGAAGAGGATGAGCACGAAGATCAGCGTCAGGGGGGGAAGGGCCGCGATGCCCAGATACTGGAAATAGGTGGTGCCGATGTTGGCCCGGGTGGAAAAGCCGAGATAGAGCAGGCCTTCGGCCGCCGCCCAGATGGCCGCGGCGAGGCAGACCGACAACAGCACCCGGGCGCCGGCCACCCGGCGCCGCCGCCAGGAAAGAACGGCCAAGCCGACCATCAGGACGGCGGCGGTCACGAAAGGCGCTGAATAGAAAAATTTTGTTTCCATCATCTCCATTCGTCGGGCGCGTCCCCCTGGATCCGCGCGGCATCCGGGGCGCCTGTGCCCCTGAGCGCTGCTGCCGGCCTAGGGCAGGCGAATGTACACGTACCCCCCGCGGTCGTAGCCGAAGGGCCTGAAAAGGTGGTGGTAGCGGCTGGAAAGACTCCGGTGAAAAGCGGCCATGGGGACCTGGTAGGGGAGCGGCTGGTCGCGGTCCACATCCAGGATCGTGACGGCCTCCGTGGCCGCGTCGAAGCCGCCCACCGGCGAGATATGGGGAATGTTCAACACCGGCAGCAGGGCCCCCTGGTCGAAATGGGCGATCACCAGAGCGTCGCCCCGGGTTTCAAAGCGCCGCAGGCGGCCGCGCAGGGTGGACCGAAAGCGCCGGGCCGGAGCCCCGACGGGTTTCCCGGCCGCAACGGTGTCCACGATCCGATAGCGGACCTCGAGCAGATCCAGGCTGTCGCGCACCACCCGCCCCAGCAGGGGCAAGGGCAGGCCGCGGCGCCCCTTATGGCCCCCGGGCTGCATGCGCTGGCGCCAGTGGACGGTGGGCACCCGCCGGAGAATCTGGTCCTGATCCAGCGGTGACCCGGAATGGCCCTGGACCTCCCGGATGGCATTGACCACCGAGGCCACGGTGGCCACCGAGCAGGCCGCCTCGTTGAACTGCCGGACGTGGTGGCGCCACAGGGCGGCCTTGAGCGCGCTGGGCGCCGTGGTGCCCCCGTGGGCCGCCGGCCGGGCCGCGTCCGGTCCGAAGGGGCCGCGGCCGGTGAGGCGGGCGGCGGCCCAGGGCAGGTGCAGGGCGCCAAACAACAGGCGGCGAATCAGGTCCATGGCCGTTTCCTCGGGACGGGTCAGCCGTCAATATGGCCGCTTGGGCGGCGGATGGCAACCTTTTTCACCTTGCATGCCGGCCCTGGCTGGTGTAGGGACGGGGCGCCCATGAAGGCCGCGATGGGCGGCGGCACCGTCCACCGGCACCCCACCGCGGAATGGCGCTGTTCGGATCAACCAGACCAGTCACGCGCCGCACCAGGGCGCTCGAAAAGCCCCATGGACCGTCATCAGCAAAGAGAAATCCAGCGCCGGCGCACCTTCGGCATCATCAGCCACCCGGACGCGGGCAAGACCACCCTCACCGAAAAGCTGCTCCTCTTCGGCGGCGCCATCCAGCAGGCCGGGGCCGTCAAGGCCCGCAAGGCGGCCCGCCACGCCACCAGCGACTGGATGAGCATCGAGCGCGACCGGGGCATCTCCGTGACCACCTCGGTGATGAAGTTCACCTACGGCGATTTCGAGGTCAACCTGCTCGACACCCCCGGGCACCAGGATTTTTCCGAGGACACCTACCGGGTGCTCACCGCCGTGGACAGCGCCCTGATGGTCATCGACAGCGCCAAGGGGGTCGAGGCCCAGACCGAAAAGCTCATGGCCGTCTGCCGCATGCGCAACACCCCCATCGTGACCTTCATCAACAAGCTGGACCGCGAGGGGCTGGAACCCCTCGACATTTTGGCCGACATCGAGGACAAGCTCCAGATCGAGTGCACGCCGCTTTCCTGGCCCATCGGGCGGGGAAAGGGATTCAAGGGGGTCTACGACCTGTACCGCAGCCAACTGCGGCTCTTCACCCCGGGTGAGGAGCGCCGCGGCGACGAGCGGATCGTGGTCGAACACCTGGCCGACCCGCTCCTGGATGAAATCCTCGGATCGGCCGCCGGCCGGCTGCGCGAGGATGTGGCGCTGCTCGAGGGGGCCGCCGATCCCCTGGACCGGACCCACTTCCTCACCGGCACCCAGACCCCGGTATTCTTCGGCTCGGCCCTGAACAATTTCGGGGTCCAGGAACTGCTGGAAGCCTTCGTGGAGATGGCGCCGCCCCCCGGGCCCCGGGCCGCCACCACCCGGGCGGTGGCCCCCGAGGAGGAGGCTTTTTCGGGGTTTGTCTTCAAGATCCAGGCCAACATGAACCCGGCCCACCGGGATCGTATCGCCTTTCTACGCATCTGCTCGGGCCGCTTCGAGCGGGGCATGAAGGTGGTGCACCAGCGCAGCGGCAAGACCCTGGCCCTGGCCAACGCCACCTGCTTTATGGCCCAGGAACGCGAAAACGTGGCCCTGGCCTACCCCGGGGACATCATCGGGATCTTCAACCACGGCACCATCAAGATCGGCGACACCTTCAGCGAGAAGGAGCCGCTCCAGTTCACCGGGATTCCCCATTTCGCCCCGGAGCACTTCCGGCGCGTGCGCCTCCGGGAACCGATGAAGGCCAAGCAGTTGCAAAAGGGGCTGATCCAGCTTTCCGAGGAGGGGGCGGTCCAGGTCTTCCGCCCCGTGGACGGCGGCGACGCGATCTTAGGCGCGGTGGGGGTCCTGCAGTTCGACGTCACCATGGCCCGGCTCAAGGCCGAGTACGGGGTCGAGGCGGTCTACGACCCGGTGGACGTTCAGGTGGCGCGCTGGATCGATTCGGCCGACCGCCGGCTCCTGGAGGACTTCAAGCGCCAGTACGCCAGCGACCTGGCCCGGGACGCCGAGGAGCGGATCGCCTTTCTCACCACCAGCATCTACCGCCTGGAACTGATCATGGAGCAGTGGCCCGGGATCAGCTTTCACCATACCCGCGACATCTTCTGAACCCCCTGGGCGGCAAGGGGCAACCGGCGGCGGCCCCACGGGTCGTCCCGACTGCCATCAATTTGCGGCGGGCGCATCATTTTTTTGCGCATCCCGGAGAGGGCCTCCAGGCCCGGCGGCACCGGGTCGGGCCAGCCGCAAAACAAAACCGGCTTCAGATGACGGCGTCTGAAGCCGGTTTGCCGGCGGACGATCCCGCCGAACCGCAGGAGGTGCGACCACAGAAAAGCAATCATCGTGCCACTCGGCTCCAGCGGATCGAGGACGTTTTCCAGGGCAGGTGCCGGGCAAAGGGATCAGGGAGCCGACAGGCGGCGCAGAATGAACACGGCTTCCGCCACCCCGAGGCGGCCGTCCCCGTCGCGGTCGGCCGCCGTGGTGAGCTGGAGGCCGGCGCCGGAGGGCACGCGGCTGAGCAGCTGGAGCACGGTGACGGCATCCTTCAATTCCAGGACCCCGCTGTCGTCCACATCTCCGGGCAGGACCACGTTGAGGATCGTTACGGTGATCTGGTCCACGTCTGAAAGCGTCTGACCCGCGGGCGCATCGGTAACGGTGAGCCGCAGCGTCACCCGGCCGTTGGCGCGGCCCACCCGGGGGGCGATGAAGGCGGGGGACGCAACGGTGGCATCCGAGAAGATGACCGCTTCGCCGTCCAGGAGGCCCTCGGTTTCCACGATGGTCCAGAGATAGGCGGCGATCCCGTCGTCCGGGTCGAAGGAGCCGCTCCCGTCCAGGTGGACGACGGTGCCTTCGGCCACCGTCCGATTCCCTCCCGCATCGGCCGTGGGGGGCAGGTCCACCCAGGTGACCGTGACGGTCACGGTCGCCGTATGGCTCAGGTCCTGGGCCCCGTGGGCGGCCCCGCGGTCGGTGACGGTCAGCTCGAATTCCAGCACCGCCCCGTCGGGTCCCACGTCCGGGGCCGTGAAGGCCGGCGAGGCCGAGGCCGGATCGTCGAGAGTCACCAGCGGCCCCGCGGTCTGCCGCCAGAAGTAGGTCTCGATCCCGTCCGGATCCGGATCCGGATCCCAGGAAGCCGACCCGTCCAGCACCACCGGATCGCCTTCATCCACGGTTCGGCTCGGTCCCGCGTCGGCTACCGGCGGCTGGTTGACCCAGGTGACCTGGACGGTGCAGGTGTCGGTGCTGCTCAGCCGCTCCGGGTCTTGTGCCCCGCGATCGCTCACGGTGAGCGCGAAGACCAGGGTTTCCCCCGCCGGTCCCGTGTCCGGGGCCGTGAACACCGGATTTGCCGCCGTGGGATCCGAGAGGCTCACCGGCGTTCCGTCCGTCTGTTCCCACCGGTACTCGAGGGCATCCTGTTCGGGATCCGTCGATCCGCCGCCGTCCAGGGTCACCAGGCGCCCCTCGGGGACGGTCTGGTCGGGGCCGGCCGCGGCCAGGGGAGGATCGTTCACCGGCGCCACCGTCACCGTTACCTCGGCGGGGGCGGAGACATTGCCGGCATTGTCGCGTACGGTGTAGGAAAAACGATCCACCCCGTGAAAATCGAGGAACGGCGTATAAGTGACCACCCCGGTCTGGGGATTCACGGCGGTCTGGCCGTAGAGCGGGCCCTGGACCACCGTCACCCCGGCCGGATCCAGGGTGCCGTCCGGATCCCGGTCGTTGTCCAGCACCGCGATGTCCACCGGGATGTCTTCCAGGGTGCCGACCTGGTCCGCTGCGGCCACCGGATCGGCCACGGTCGTCACGTTGTCGATGGTCACGGCGCTGTGGCTTTCCCCGGCCCCCAGGAGGATGAACATCAAGGTGGCGTCAATGTCGGCGGTCGTGACCGGATCGAAATGGACGGTGACGGCGGCGGGAAGGCTCGGCGCATCCCAGAGGCCGCCGCCGGCGGGTGCGCCGGCCACCGTCACCTGGGGCGCGAAATAGACCTGACCGGTCTGTTGGCAGTTGAAAAAGGCCGTCGTCTGGGACAGCGGCAGTTGCCCCAGGAGGGACTGGCCCTGGGCGTCGAGGAGATGGGCCTCGAAGGCGTCCACCGGTTCGGTGGGGAGATTGGGCCGAAGGTCGAGAGCGGCCAGGTCGAAGCGTAGGGCCCGGGTGCCCGCCGGGACCGTCAGGGCCTGCCACAGCCGCGGCAGGCTGAGGCCCCCCTCGCTCAGCACCGCCTGGCCGGCGACCACGGCCACGTCGGCCGCGAGGTCCCACCCGAAGGAGGGGTCCAGGGGATCGGCCACGGTAAAGTCCCCGTTTCGGACGCCCGGGGCCGCCGTCGCGGAAACCGGCGGCACGAGAAGGGCCGCAACCATCAGCAGCATCAGGACAAAGGGTCGCTTCATCGCATTCAGCGGATCTCAGATCGCTCCCGCGGCGTTCACGGCGAGGCTGTAGTCGGTGCTGAACCCCAGGGCCGCGGCCCCCTGCACCCGAATGAAGTAGGTGCCCGCCTCCAGATCGGCCAGGGACAGGGCGGCGGCCGCGTCCTGGCCGAAAACCGAGCGCAGGACCGTGCCGCCGGCATCCAGCAGGCTCAGGGAGAGGGGCGGCTCGGTCGCCCGGTAGCTCAGGTGGATCTGGTCCAGCGCCCCCGTGGGGCCCGGCAGGACCAGGCGGAAGAGATCCAGGTCGCTTCCGCCGTGAAGGGTGAGGCCGGAAAAGGCGGCGGATCCGCCCGAAAGGACGATGGGCGCCGCCGTGGCCAGGGTGTCGTTGGCCTCCAGGCGGTCGGGGGCCGGCAGGACCACCACCCGGCGTACCAGTCGGTTGTCCGTCCCCAGGGTTTCGGCCGCGGCGCCGTCGCCGTTCACCATCAGGCCGAGGAAGTAGACCCCCGGCGCCGTGTCGCCCAGATCGAGAAGGCGCGGGCCGTCGCCGCTCTGGGCCCCGGGGGCCAGGCCGG
>CALJLV010000224.1 GCA_937982505.1 uncultured Desulfobacteraceae bacterium
GGCTTTTCAGCTTGGAGGTTATCGGTTTCTATGCATCAACAGAAGGATGGCAAGATGGTGAATATCCGGGGCCGGATTTCAGCAACGATTCGTCTCAAGTTTTCATGATTTATCATGCCATCCACTGCCCGGCATGCTCCCAGTGTTCTTTCAAACACAACGGCCAGTGGCTGAAGTACCGCAATGAGCATTTCGCCGTATGCCATGGCAAGCGGCTCACCCATGCCATCAACCAGAAGCGGATTCTCAAGGAATGGCGGCGCGTCTACGGCGCCGTCGACTATTCAAACCGGTATCGAGAAAATCTTCCTCCTGAAGATCGCTTCGATACCGTTGTTGACCGGTAAACTCCGGCAGGGAGGCGATCGTGAGTGATGACGCGGCACCAAACGCGGCGGTTTCCGAAAACGGCCTGATTCCCGTGCGCATCCTCAACGAATACGTTTATTGCCCGCGACTGGCCTACCTGATGTGGGTCCAGGGCGAGTTCGCCCACAATGCCGACACGGTGGAAGGGCGCATCCGGCACAAGCGGGTGGACCGGGAAAAGGGAAGCCTGCCGGCCGAAGCCGACGAAGAGGCCGAGGCCAAGATCCACGCCCAATCCGTGTCGTTGAGTTCCGAGCGCCTGGGCATCACCGCCAAGATCGATCTGGTCGAGGGCGCGGGCAGCGTTGTTACTCCGGTGGACTACAAGAAAGGCAAGCGCCCTCACGTGGCCGCCGGGGCCTATGCGCCCGAAAGGGTTCAGGTCTGCGCCCAGGGGTTGCTGCTGCGCGAGCACGGATTTTCCTGCGACAGCGGAGTGTTGTATTTTCACGGGTCCCGGGAGCGGGTGCCGGTGCGGTTTGACGATGAACTGATCGCCGAAACCCTGGCGGGCATCCAAGGACTGCGGCAACTGGCCGTATCGTCACAGACCCCGCCGCCGCTGGCCGACAGCCCCAAGTGCGCGCGATGTTCGCTTCTTGGCATCTGTTTGCCGGATGAAGTGCGCTTTCTCAATCGCTGCCCGGTGGCGCCGCGTCCGGTGTACGCGGCTGCCGGAAAAGGATTGCCGCTGTACGTGCAGGCGCCTCGGGCATACTTGCGCAAAGACGGCGAGCAGATCGTTGTGGAGGAAAAGAAGGAAAAGATCGCCGAGGCCCGGCTTAACGATGTTTCCCAGGTGGTGCTCTACGGATCCAGCGGTATGTCCACCCCGCTGCTGCACGAGTGCATGAGCCGCGAAATCCCGGTGACCTTTTTGAGTTACGGCGGGTGGTTCGTGGGGCACATGGTGGGTACGGGCCATAAGAATGTTGAAAACCGCACCGGCCAATATCGTGCCAGCTTTGATCCGGAAGTGTGCCTCAAGTTGGCGCGCAATTGGGTGGCGGCCAAGATCGCCAACTGCCGAACCCTGTTGCGTCGTAACTGGAAGCAGTCGACGGACCCACCGGATCCAGATATGGTGGAATGCGTCGTGCCGGAGGAAGAAACTGCGGCGCGCCAGGATGATGACGGCGGCAAGGCGCCGCGTGAATTGATGCTGACCATGCGCAACGACATCGGTCAGGCGGCGATGGCAAAGTCCCTGGAAACCTTGCTGGGGATAGAGGGCAACAGCGCCAGGCACTATTTTCAAAACTTCACCCGGATGCTTTCCAGTTCCAATGAGGGGCTGAAGGGTTTCGATCTGTCCTCTCGCAACCGGCGCCCTCCCAAGGACCCGATAAACGCCATGCTCTCGTTTTCCTACGCCATGTTGACCCGCGAGTGGACCGTTGCCCTTTCCGCGGTGGGGCTGGACCCGTACCGCGGCTTTTACCACCAGCCGCGCTTTGGCCGGCCGGCTTTAGCCCTGGACATGATGGAGCCGTTCAGACCACTGGTGGCGGATTCGGCCGTGATCATGGCGGTCAACAACGGCGAGGTGCGGCCCGAGGATTTCGTGACCTCGGCGGTGGGCTGCAACCTCAAGGCCCCGGGCCGCAAACGTTTCATCGCCACCTTCGAACGGCGCATGGAGCAGGAAGTGACGCATCCGATTTTCAAATATCGCATCACCTACCGTCGTCTTTTCGAAGTCCAGGCCCGCTTGCTGGCACGCTATCTGACGTGTGAAATTCCCCGCTATCCGAACTTCGTGACCCGTTGACCATGGAACACCTTTACGTGGTGACATACGATGTCTCCAGTAACCGGCGATGGCGTAAGGTGTTCAAGACCATGAAGGGATTCGGCGAATGGATGCAGCTTTCCGTTTTTCAGTGCCGACTGGATAAGGCCAATCATGTTCGTATGAGCGATGCGCTCTCTGAAATCATCGATCACGATGAGGACCATGTACTGATTATTGACATCGGCCCAGCGGAAAGCATAAAGCCCAAGGTGACCAGCATTGGCCGGCCGTTCGATCCCATCGAACGGAAGGCGTTGATCGTGTAATTTTTTGCCGCTTCGGCGCGAGCGCTGCGGTGACGCCATTTTCCCCGTCAGTTCTCGAACAGCACAAGTTCTTTGAAAAATAAGATTTATTGAAATCGATGGGAACGCTATCCTCCTGGAGCAGCCAGAAAATGACCCGAAAACTAAACCTCTCGAATTCAACCCGCTTGACCATTGCCCCGCGCCGATTTACAAAGGGGCTCATTTCCGAGGCCCACGGGCCTCGGCCTCATTGAAGCCCGTGTATATTCTCTTGCTCATGGTTCCTCCTGAAGGCATTTCCGAGGCCCACGGGCCTCGGCCTCATTGAAGCGCCTGCGCGAAACCAGCAAGATCGTCAAACGGGCTGCATT
>CALJLV010000225.1 GCA_937982505.1 uncultured Desulfobacteraceae bacterium
CGGCAAATTCGCGCCGGTAGCTCGAGGCGTTGATGATCCAGTCCCAGGGGGCGAAGTAGGTGCAGTACAGGGCCTTGGGCCGCGGCTGGTCATCCCCGGGGTTCTGCCACTCGTACTCGATGTACCCTTCCTTGCGGGTGATCATCTCCTGTACGAAGGCCTGATGGGAAATGTCCTGGCCGATCCAGCTCTTTTCCGGATGGATCAGCATGGTGCCCGTCGAGCTGACGCAGGCGATGTAGCCGGTGAGGCCGATCTTCTGGCTCAAGAGGACCGCTTCGGCCCGGGCCCGGGCCTCGGCCTCGCTCATGGCCCCCTGCCGGTACTGGCTGTAAAAGTACTGGACGATTTCCAGGTTCTTTTCGGCCACCGCCCGCAGATGGTTCTTGATGGAGACCGACACCGCGGTGCGCACCATATTGAGCAGGGCCGCCGTGGAGTTGGTCAGTTCGGCTTCGATGTTGGCCTCGATGGTCCGGCGCACCACCCCGTACATCACCGCGCTGCTCAGGGCCAGGGCCAGAATAAAGGCGGCCGAATAGCTGAACAGCAGCTTGTGCCGGATGGGCAGGCTCTTGAGTTGCCATGAAATCGTCATGATTCCCCGTTCGCGTGGCAAGGGTGAATGGGCCCGCCAGGGACGCCGGGACCCGCCGGCCGGACGCTTCAGCGAAAGAAATTGACCCAGAAGACCTGAAAACGGTTCTGCATCTCCTTTTGCAGCCGCACCACGGCCGCCAGGGCGTCCTTGAGCAGGAGCCGGTCCCGGGGCGACAGCTCTCGGGGGTCCAGGTAGTGGTCCGGCGCATGGCCCTGGGCCGCCTGCCGGGCGTCGCCGCGGATCTTGAGGAGCATCAGGGTCTCGAAGGCGGCCCGGTAGTGCTCGGCGTCCTGGACCTCGATGGCCCCGGCCTCGGCCAGGAGCCGCAGCCGTGCCAGGGTCGACGGCGTGCTGATGCGCTGGTTGACCGCCAGCAGGCGCAGGGCATTGACCATGTGCACCAAGGCGCGGGTCTTGAGGTTGATGCGCCCCTTGCGGGGGCCGTTCTTCTCGGTCACGATGGCCCCCAGGAGGCTCAGGGGGGCGGGAAACTGGCGATCGTCGCTGCTGAGCAGGTGGCCGGCCCCCAGAGAGTCCTGAAACGCCTGAAAGATCGTCGCCCAGAGGGAATCGGCCAGGCTCTGGCTGCCCCAGACCGAGCGGCAGTCAAGGAGGATCGTCAGACGCCTCACATGCTCGGGGCTCGGCGAGCCGATCCAACCGGCCACGGCCTCCTGCCATTCGGAAAGGGAGCGGCACCAGTCTCTTTCACTGGCCATCACACCGCCCGGACAGCGGGCGAACCCGCAGGCCACCAGGCCTTCGACGACGATGGCCCCCAGGCGGTCGAAGTAGCGCCGCGCCGCCTCGGCACCGTCCGGCGGCGCATCGGCATGCACGATGGCGTTGTCCTGATCGGTGCGCAGGGTCTGCTCGCGGCGGGCCGCGCTACCCATGTTGATCCAGCAGTAGACGGCAGGGGGCGGGCCATGACCTTCCCGGCGCATCTGTTCCTCGGCGAGTTGGATGACCCGCCGGGTCAGCCGCTCGTGCAGGGTGCTCATCACCTCCAGGATGTCGGCCACCGAGGCCTGCTCCTCGAGCATGGTGCCCAGCACCTGGTCGACGGCCTGGCCGGTGCGCGCCAGGTCGGCGATGCTGTGCTGATGGTCGATGTCCTGGGCCAGCAGCAGGTGGCCGGTGCTGCGATTGCGTACCAGGTCGGCCATGGTCACCATGCCCACCGGCAGCCCCCGGTCGATCACCAGCAGGTGGGCCACGGCATGGCGCAGCATGGCCACCAGGGCCTGGCCACTGTAGGCCTCGGGCGCGATGGTGACCAGCTGGCGGCTGCAGACCTGGCCCGCACGGCAGTCGTCCACCGCGTAGCGCCGGTCCGCCACCAGGTGGCGCACCAGATGACGGGTGCTGAGCATCCCGCAGGCCTGGCCGTCCGGCCCCAGAACCGCCAGGGCCCCCACGTCCTGATCCACCATGATCCGGGCCGCCACGGTGGCCGGCGTGTCCACGGCGCAACTGACCACCGGGGTGCTCATGATATCGCTCACCCGCCGCCGGAAAAGGGGTTCGGCCACACAGGCGTAGGGGGCGCGCGATTGCTCGGCCGACAGTTCGGCAAACAGCAGGCGCATGCGCTCGGCCAGGATGGCGGAAAAAAAGCCGGACAACTCCACGTGGCCGTGGATCAGCCGCTCCAGGGACCGGCGCGGGATGCAAATCGCCGTCAGGGGCCGGCGCACCCGGGCCGCGGCCGGATAGCGCTGTTCGGAGAGGACGGTGGTTTCGCCGAAAAAATCGAAGGGGCGCCGCAGGCCCACCACGGATTCCTTCCCCCCCTCGCCCAGGACGGTGATTTCCACCAGCCCCTCGACCACCACCATCAGGCATCCCAGGCTCGGATCTCCCTGGCGAAAGACATAGTGGTGGGCTGGCCAGAAGCGCACTTCGGCGACGGCCGAGAGCGCCTCGATCTCTTCGGCGCCGAGGATGGCAAAGGGTTCGGTACGCGCCAGGGCATGGCCGATGGCCTTGGCATCCATCATGGCAGACTCCTTTTCGCCGCAAGGGGCTCCAAAAATTCAATTATTAGAGAAATCCACGGCTTTTGACAACCCGCAGATGGCCGACAGCGCCTTTTCAAAATTGCCCTTGACAGGCCGGAGAAGAGGGTGGTAGCCTGTCATGACTGAGCGCTCGTTCAGATTGCAGCGCCTCTCCACTCCCCCCACAATTGTCAGATCGTTTATTGCAGTTGGCGGAAAGGCCGTCATGGGCGCCATGGCAAAACGCGGGCCGAACATCGAGACCCAGGTCAAGAATCCGGAACTGGTGGAGCGCCGGCGGCGGGAAATCGTCGACGCGGCGGTTCCGCTGTTCATCCAGAAGGGGTTTCACAAGACCACCACCCGAGAAATCGCCGCCGCCACCGGATTTTCCATCGGCCTGCTCTACGAATACGTCCGCAGCAAGGAAGACATGCTCTACCTGGTCTGCGAGGCGATCCACAACGAAGTCGAGCGGGGAGTCGATCAGGCCCTCAGAGGCCACAGCCACGGCCGGGAGGCCCTGGCGGGGATGATTCGGGCCTACTTCGAGGTCTGCCACCGCATGAACGACCATATCCTGCTCATCTACCAGGAGACCCAGAGCCTGCCGCCCCATTGGCGCAAGCGGGTGCTGGAGAACGAGGTCCGCCTGACCGGGCTCTTTGTCAACGCCCTGGCGCGCATCGGCGCCTCCGGAGACCTGCCGCGGCTGACCGAGAAGTCCATCGAGCTGATGGCCCACAACATCACCGTGCTCGGGCACATGTGGACCTTCCGCCGCTGGTTCCTGGCCCGGCATTACAGTATCGAGGATTACATCGCCCTGCAGACCGATTTCATCATCGGCCTGCTGGGCGGACTCGCTTAGACGCTCCGGCCGGGGCCGGAGGCCGTCACCCAAGACCATCGCGCCGCGTTGCGTTCCAAGCGCGCCGCCCAGAGGCGGCGGCGCGAGCTGAAACCGAATGCCAAGGAGGGGGCCATGAGTGCAGCTGTCGAGGGTTACAAACCGGTCCACAATGTCCGGGTCGTTACCGCCACGTCGTTGTTCGACGGACATGACGCCTCGATCAACATCTTCCGCCGCATCCTGCAGGGGACCGGAGTGGAGGTGATCCACCTGGGGCACAACCGGTCGGTCAAGGAGGTGGTGGACGCCGCCATCGAGGAGGACGTCCAGGGGATCGCCATCTCCAGCTACCAGGGCGGCCACATGGAGTTTTTCAAGTACATGGTGGACCTGCTGCGCCAGGCCGGCGCCGATCACATCCGGGTCTTCGGCGGAGGCGGCGGGGTCATCGTGCCCGAGGAGATCAGGGAACTGGAGGCCTACGGGGTCGCCAAGATCTACTCGCCCGAGGACGGGGCCCGCTGGGGGCTGCAGGGGATCATCAACCACATGATCCAGCAGATGGATTTTTCCCGGGTCAGCGAAACGAGCTTCGATCTGTCCGGCCTGACCCCGGAGGCCAAGCTGCGCGTGGCCAACCTCATTACGGCCGTCGAGCAGGCCAAGGCCATGGAAAACGGCCACCTGGCCCGGCTACGGACCGAACTGCGCCAGAAGCTGGCCGGACGCAAGGTGCCGGTGATCGGGATCACCGGCACGGGCGGTTCGGGCAAATCCTCCATCACCGACGAGTTCATCCTGCGCCTGCTGCATGACTTTCCCGAGATCCGCGTGGCCATCATCAGCGCCGATCCGTCCCGCCGCAAGACCGGCGGTGCCCTGCTGGGAGACCGGATCCGCATGAACGCCATCGACAGTTCCCGGGTCTACATGCGATCCCTGGCCACCCGGCGCTCCCACACCGAGATCCCCGAGTCTCTGGCCGACGCCATCGCCGTGGCCCAGGTGGCCGGCTTCGATCTGGTGATTGCCGAGACGGCCGGAATCGGCCAGGGCGACAGCCACATCGTGGACCTGGCGGATCTGTCCATCTACGTGATGACTCCCGAATTCGGCGCCGCCAGCCAGCTGGAAAAGATCGACATGCTCGATTTCGCCGACATCGTGGTGGTCAACAAGTTCGAAAAGCGCGGCGCCGAGGACGCGGTGCGCGACGTGCGCAAGCAGATCCAGCGCAACCGGGAAGCCTGGGACAAGAATCCCGATGAGATGCCGGTCTACGGCACCATCGCCTCCAAGTTCAACGACGACGGGGTGACGGCCTTCTACCTCGGGGTGCTCGACGCCGTCGCCGCCAAGACCGGGGTGAGGCGGGAAAGCCGCCTGCCGCGGCCCGCCGGGAAAGTCTCCAGCTCCAAGACCATCATCATCCCCCCCGAGCGCACCCGGTACCTGTCGGAAATTTCCGATACGGTGCGCCGCTACCACCAGGAAACCGAGGATCAGGCCGACGCCATCCGCGCCCGCTGGCACCTGAACGAGGGGCTGCGCCGCATCGAGGCCGGCCTGGATGGAGAATCCGCCGAGCCGCTGCTGGAACGCTTTCGCGCCGAGATCGCCCGGGCCGAGGCGGCCGTGCCTGCCGAAGCCGACCGGATCCTGGACCAGTTCGCCGAGTTTCGCCGCTGCTACACCCAGGACGAGCTGGTCTACGAGGTGCGCGGGCGCGAGATCCGCGTGCCGCTGTATACCGAGTCGCTCTCGCGCAACAAGATCCCCAAGATCGTCCTGCCCGGCTTCACCGATCCGGGCGAGATCTACCGCTGGATGCGCCGGGAAAACCTGCCGGGCTACTTCCCCTACACCGCCGGCGTCTTCCCCCTCAAGCGGGTGGGCGAGGATCCCACCCGCATGTTCGCCGGCGAAGGGGATCCGGCCCGCACCAACCGCCGCTTCAAATTGCTGTCGGCCGCCAGCGAGGCCAAGCGCCTGTCCACGGCCTTCGATTCGGTGACCCTCTACGGCTACGATCCGGACCGCCGGCCGGACATCTACGGCAAGGTGGGCAACAGCGGAGTGAGCATCTGCACCCTGGACGATGTCAAGGTGCTTTACGGCGGCTTCGATCTGTGCGCGCCTAGCACCTCGGTCTCCATGACCATCAACGGACCGGCCCCCATCATCCTGGCCATGTTTCTCAACGCGGCCGTTGACCAGCAGGCGGACCGCTTCGAAAAGGAAAACGGCCGGGTCCCCGACCCCGATGAATACGCCCGGATGCGCGCACAGACCCTCTCGGTGGTGCGCGGCACGGTCCAGGCCGACATCCTCAAGGAGGACCAGGGGCAGAACACCTGCATCTTCTCCATCGACTTCGCCCTCAAGATGATGGGCGACATCCAGCAGTTCTTCATCGAAAACGACGTGCGCAACTTCTATTCGGTGTCCATCTCGGGCTACCACATCGCCGAGGCCGGAGCCAATCCCATCTCCCAGCTGGCCTTCACCCTGGCCAACGG
>CALJLV010000226.1 GCA_937982505.1 uncultured Desulfobacteraceae bacterium
TCGCGGCCCGCGAGGCCGGCGCCTTCATGCCCAACCAGTTCGCCAACCCGGCCAATCCCCGGGCCCACCGGGAAACCACCGCCGAGGAAATCTGGCACGATACCGAAGGCAAGGTGGACATCCTGGTCTCCGGGGTGGGCACCGGGGGCACCATCACCGGCGTGGCCCAGGCCCTCAAGGCGCGCCACCCGGCCTTTCGGGCCGTGGCGGTGGAGCCCGCCGGCTCCCCGGTCCTTTCCGGGGGGGCCAAGGGGCCTCACAAGATCCAGGGGATCGGCGCGGGATTCGTGCCCGCGGTCCTCGACCGCGGCGTCATCGACGAGGTGATGACGGTGGCCGACGAAGACGCCTTTACCACCGCGCGCCGGCTCGCCTCCCACGAGGGGATCCTCTGCGGAATTTCATCGGGGGCTGCGGTCTGGGCGGCTCTGCAGGTGGCCCGGCGTCCGGAAAACGCCGGCAAACGGATCGTGGTCATCCTGCCGAGCACCGGCGAGCGCTACATCAGTACCCCGCTCTTTGCGAGCGAGTGAGATTGAACGGCGCGTTCCAGCCGGGTGACCTCCTCATCGGACAGGAAATCGAACTGGCTCGTCCGTAGGCGGCTAGCGGCATCCTGCAGGGACACGTCCACATCCACCCCCGCACACGCGAGCATGTTCACCAGCATGTCGATGGTGAAGCGTTCAATCTTGCCGCGGGTCAGGTCGCTGATTCGGGGCTGGCTGACCCCGAACAGTTCGGCAGCCGCTGCCTGGGTGAGTTGCTTGGCAGCGATCCGTTCCTTGAGCTTCATCATCAGCTTGGCACGGATATACAGGTTTTTCGCGGCTGCGGGGTCTTGCTCGGTTGCCAGGAATACGTTGTCGTAGGTTTCGGTCATGGCCTTCCTTCTCCTCTGGCCAAGGCTCGGTATCGCTGCCTTGCCAGTTCGATTTCCCCGCTTGACAATTCCGACCCAGTGGGCTTGACTATGTGGACCAAGCTTGGGGCATGAGGAGGGTCGACATGGAAACCCTGAACGTTCACGAAGCCAAATCCCGACTATCGGCCGTTCTTGCGGATATCGAATCGAAAGGCACCTCGTACATCATCTGCCGCAACGGCAAGCCGATCGCCCGAATCGTCCCCCACGAAACCGGTAGCCGTCTGGCTTATCACCCGGTGGCCAGCCGGATCGAGATCGACTACGATCCCACCGAGGACCTGTCGCCTGAAGAGTGGGGGGATATCGACTGATGCTGCTCGATACCTGCGCCCTGCTGTGGCTTTCCCATGATCAGAGCCGAATCAGCGATTCCACCCGGGCGATGATCGAAAAGGCGCCGGTCGTCTCCATCGCCGCCGTGACCGCCTTCGAGGTCGGCCTCAAACATCGCAGCGGCAAGCTCAAGCTCCCCATGCCACCCCGCCGATGGCTCGATACGGTTCTGTCCCACCACCGCATCGCGGTGATCGGACTCGACCTCGAAATCTGCCTGGTCGCCACCGAACTGCCCCCGATCCACAAGGACCCCTGTGACCGCTTCATCATCGCCACGGCTCTGAACCGCGACCTGCCGGTGGTGACGACCGATACGCGCTTTGCCGCTTACGGCGTCAGGGTATTTGCGTAGCGGATCGCCTGCACATGAAATCCACAAATCCACGAATTTGACAGAACGACCCAGATGGGCGAAGAGGGCAGGTCTTGGAACCGGCGGTATACAGGCCGCGTTGTGCGCGGGAATCACCGTACTATCGGTGCGTGGAGGGCCATAAAGCTATTTGCGCTCGGCCTGCCCTTCGGTGGAAACCTCGCCCGCCGCCGTCAACGCGATCCAGACCTTCGGCGACTTTCTCAACTTCAAGAAGATCCTGGTTCACCTGGGCCGCTGGGAGGTGAAGCGGCACCTGCCGCCGTTGGCCCACGGCCCGCCGTTGTGGGACGAGGTCGATACGGCGCCGACAGCCGACGATTACTTGGTCGATCCCAGGTATCCTGCGGAAGCCTATTTTTAAGCATTCTGGCGCGGGTCAAGGTAGGGGTGCGTGCGGATTCGGGCCGGATTGAGGATATTTGGTGGCGATTTGGGGAATTCTGGTGTTGGCAGCCGGTCGGTCGGACAGTAGGGTGCAATCGGTGTTTAAAACATCTCAAGCCCCAGTGCCCCGGCGTTGAGAACGCTCGGCGCGGCCGCAGGCGGGTCGTCGCCGAGGAAGGCGGCGATGTCCGGCCGGTTCCACACCGGGTGGCCGGCCAGCAGGGCGGCTACGTTGGCCGCCGCCAGGACCGCCATCCCCTCGCGGGTCCAGCGGGTGGCCGAGGCGATGTGGGGCACGATCACCACGTTTTCCAGATCGGCCAGACCGGCGGCCAGATCCGGCTCTTTTTCGAAGACGTCCAGGCCGGCGCGAAAATCTGGATGCCGTCGACAATGGGCCACCAGGGCCGCCTCGTCGACGACCGGGCCCCGGCTGGTGTTGATCAGGATGGCGTTTTCCTTCATCAGCGCCAGGCGCTCGCGGTCGATCAGGTGGCGGGTGCTCTCGTCGAGCAGGGTGTGCAGGCTGACGACGTCGGATGCCGCGAGCAGTTCGGCGACGGTTTTTGCCCGGCGGCAGACCACCGGCGGCTCGCCCCGGGTTTCGAGAAACCGCGCGTAGGCCGCGGCAAAGTCTTCCAGATCGGCGTTGCGGTGCGGATCGCAGTAGAGAATGTGCGCCTTGTGCCCCTCCATCATCATGCGCGCGTAGGCCGTGCCGATGCGCCCGGCCCCGACGATCCCGACGGTCTTGCCATGCAGCCGCTCGCCCAAAAACAGGTCGGGTAGCCAGCCACCGAAGCGGCCGGCACGCAAAAAGCGCTCGGCCTCGCCCGTGCGCCGGGCCGCGGCGAAGGTCAGGGCCACGGCCATTTCGGCGGTGGTCTCGGTGAGCACCCCGGGCGTGTTGCCCACCGGGATGCGCCGGGCCGAGGCCGCCGCCAGGTCGATGTTGTTGAAGCCCACGGCGTAGTTGCTGTAGGCCCGCCCCCCGGCCGCCGCCAGGGCGCCGAAGAGCGTGTCGCCCCACGGTTCGGTGAGCTGGCCGATGGCGCCGTCGCAGCGTTCGCCGATGGCTTTGACGATGGCCTCCACCGGCAGCACGGCCATGTCGCTGCAGACCTCGACGCGGCAGCCGGCCGCAGCCAGGATTTCCAGCCACCGCCGGCCGGGCAGCTCCTTGGTGACGATCACCCGCCGGGGGGCGTCGGGGTTGACGACACGCCAGGGTGCGTGGGGCATGGTCGATCTCCTTGGGGGATCAGGTGCCGGCACCTCGATCCACCGCTTCGATTTCCGGTTTGCGTTTAATCCCCTTTGCCGCGGCAACCGAAGCCCGCCAAAGGGTCGACCCGGCAGAACCCGGGCCGGCGAACCTTATTCCGGCAGCGCCGGCGCCACCACGAATCGTCCCCCGAGGCCGATCAAGGCCTCCTTGCCGCGCAGGGTCAGATCCGTCACGAAGCGAAACTGCTGGGCAGCGCTGACCGGATAAGCCTTGAGCCGGTACTGCGTGCCCCAGGGTGCTTCCTTGACAACCACGGCCGCTGGTGCGTCCAAATACAGGTATGGGCTGGTCAGGATCACGTCTTCCAGGGCTTTTCGTACCGCCTGGCCGTCGTGTGCCGGATGCAGGTAAAAGTCGGCCGCGCATTGCAACCGCGCGGCGCCGTTGTTGGCATTGTGGATCGGTTGGCGCCACAGGAGCGCATGGGGAATCAGGACCCGGTCGTCGTCGGGGGTGATCACCTCGATGGCGCGCATGCCCACATGGCGCACCTCACCATAGACATCCCCCACCCGTAGCCAGTCGCCATTGCGATAGGTCTGTTCTCCTATCGCCACGATGCCGGCGATGAGGCTGCTGACATAGTCCTTGAGGGCGAAGCCGATGGCCAGGCCGACGGTGCCGAGCAGGGCCACCATGTTCTGAACCGACGGTTCGATCAGCAGCGGCACGATCATCGACAGGGACGCCAGGATGATGATCAGGCGCAAAAATGGAATCGTGGCGAGCAGAGTGAGCCGCTTTTGGCCTTCCAGTCGATTACCGATCCAGGGAAGGACGCGTTGCACGGCGACGATCAGCGCTATGGCCGCCGCCATGATCAGCCCCAGTTCGAGCAAGACGGCCGCATCAATGGGTTTGAAAAGCTGAGCCACATGTGGGTCATCGGGCATGGTTGGACCTCGCCGTCTTTCAGAAGCCGTCGGTCAGGTATTCGCCGCGCCGCAGCAGGTTCCGTGTTGCGGCATAAGCCAGCGCGGAAACGCCCCAGCGGTCTTTTTGGCACTCTACAAACCCGGCATGCGCCAGCCGCCCCAACACGGCCCCGCAAAGCGCATCAGACAGGGGCAGCAGTTCGGTCAGCAGCGCCTCGCTCAGCCCGCCGTGGAGCAGCAGCGCATGAAGGATGAGGGCTGATTCTTCGTTCATTCCGGCTGGAAGCACCGGTTCCGGCATGGCGCTGCTGACCCACACGCTTTGCTCGCCGGGCTCGCCTGTTGACGCCGAAGGGCTGCTGCCGGCTGGTTCGGCGCCCTCGGAATCGGGTTCGGATCTCAGCCTTTCGCGCCAGGAGGCCAGGGCAATTCCCAAATTGCCACGGCAAAGGGCCGCCAGTTGAACAATCTCCGACGGGACCGAATCTTGCGCGTCGGGCAACAAGAGAATGTCGTGACCGTCGGCGGCATTGCGAAAGCAGAGGCGGCGGCCCGGCGGGCAAACGGCCAAATGGCGGATCATATCTTTGAGCCGTGGGCCGTCGAATGCCTGGAGGGTTAGCGCATCCGGCCTGCCCACCGGCCAGATGCGTTGCAGATAGGCCCAGGCCCAACTGTCGCAGCCGATGACGCCCCGGCCTAAAGATCCCCTGTCGGCCTGCAAGAGCAGGTGGCGTATGAGTTCAAGGCCCTTGGCATGGCGCAGGTAGCAGTGTTCGAGATTCGGCAGGACCCAGGGCCGTCCGTCTTGGGGCCAGTTGTCGAACCAGAGATGGTCGCCGGCAAAAATCTGCTCGGGGGTCGGCGCAATGATCGGCACCGCCTGATAACGCTCAGCCCAGGCCCGGAGGATTTCAGCATGGCCGCCATGGGGTTGACCCACCACGAATCTCACGGATCGACGCACGGTGGCGGTCATCCATTCTTTGACAGCCCGGTCGAGGGCCGCCGCCGCGTCGTACCATTCCAGGGGCCGCAATAAATTTTGCAGGCGCATCTGCGACAGCGCGCGCAGGTCTGCCTCTTTTTTGACAGGCGCCTGTAAGTCCGCGTCTTGAGGCATGAAGATCTGTTTGAAAGATTTCCAGGCACTGGCCGCTGCGCTGCGCGCAGGGACTTCGGGCACCTTGTAATCGGCGAGCGGAACAAACGCCCATAAGACTGGCGGCAAGGAATCGAGCACGGCGCCGGATGTCGGGTTTCTCGTTTGCATCGATCCTCTCAGGCGACACGGCGAGCGTCCCTTGAGCACATTACTGCAGCGCGCCTTGGGCGGCCCTTTTATCAGACACGCTGAGAAGACGGCTCAAGGTGGCACACCGATGTCGA
>CALJLV010000227.1 GCA_937982505.1 uncultured Desulfobacteraceae bacterium
TCCCGAACTCGATACCGACACTGGGCACACCTTGGCTCAATCACCCAGACAAATGCGTTTGGAACGCTTGAAAGGATGGGCTCCGGCCCCTGATGCCCGATTCGTTGACACCACGGTCGGAGAGAGCTACGAGGGAGGATCTATAAAAGCGCCATAGTTTCTGGCAAAAACGCAAGCTTGGATCCGAACTGCCGTGGCTGAGGCGAAAATGGGTGAACCAACAGTCCGTCACCCCATCCGTTTCAAGATTTTTCTCGTTTGCCTGATCCCCACCGCGGCGCTGCTGGCCGCTGCGGTGCTCAACAGCCAGTATCTCGGCGCCCTGGGGGCCAGCGCCGAGCAGATCTTGTCCAAGAATTACAAGAGCATCCGGGCGGCCCAGGAGGCGCGCAAGGCGCTGGAGCAGGTGCAAAACGCACTGCTGGAAACGGCTCCGAAAGGGGGCTTGCCCGATATCCCGGCGGCGACCTTCGCCACCTTGTCGAACAACCTGCAAGCCTGCCGGGAAAACATCACCGAAGCCGGTGAACAGGACCTGATCGACCAGTTGTTTGTCGGCTACGGCCGATACCTGCCCTTGATCGAGTCCTTCCAAGGGGCAGCCGGCGGGTGGGACGGCAGAGACCGGTTGACACACTTTCTGGCCCTCAATGCCGAGATGGTCGATTGGATCGACAGGCTGGTGACCATCAACGAAGAGGCCATGGAGCGCTCCGAGCAAAGGACGCGTCAACTGGCCCGGCGCGCCCAGCGCAACGCGGCGATCCTGTTCGGCGTTGTCATCGTCGCGATCCTGGCGCTGAGCTATTTTCTCTCCTACCGTATCGCCAAGCCCCTCATGACCCTGGCCAACACCCTGGCCGCGACCAGGGAAGGCAGCGGTGTCTACCCGACGGTGGAACAGGTTTCCAACGACGAGATCGGATTTTTGACCGAAGCCTTCAACCGGCTCTTTACCCGCCTGGAAATTTACGACCGCTATCGCGACGACATCCTAGCCGCTGAGAAGGAGAAAGTCCGCCGCGGCGAGGAGGCCAAGGGCAAGTTCATGGCGGATATTTCGCACCAGCTCAAGACCCCCATGACGTCGCTGGCCATGGGGGTCTCGATGCTCCACGAGCGCGGCCCGGGTCTCAGCCCCGAGACGCGGGACAAGCTGATTGCCACCGCCCACGACGACTGCACCCGCTTGGCGGCCCTGATCAATGAGTTGGTGGACGCCTCGCGCCTGGAGGCCCTGGCGCGGCCGCGGCCCAAGGAGACCCTGGACGTGGGTATCATGATCCGCGAGTGCCTGGCACCCCTGCAAAAGCAGGCTGAGGCCAAAGGCGTTGCCTTGGACATCGACATCGCCGCCGACCTGCGCTGGGTGACCATCGATTCGTTCCGCTTTCCCTGGGTGATCACCAACCTGGTGGGAAACGCCCTGCGCTACACGGACCGCGGCGGCCGGATCCGGATCAAGGCCTACCGGTGCGGGCTGCGCTGCTTTTTCGAATGCCACGACACCGGCAGCGGCATCGACCCGGCCTACTTGCCCCACATCTTCGACCGTTTCACCCAATTTTCAGAGCGTGGCAAAAGCGGTACTATCGGTCTCGGGTTGGCCATCGTCAAGGACATCATCGAACAGCACGGCGGCGATATCCAGGTCCACAGCCGTCCGGGAGAGGGGACGCAGTTTACCTTCTGGATTCCGGGCGAAAGAGAGGTGTCGGCGTGAAAACGGCGCTGGTGATCGACGACGACCGCAACATCCTGACTACCTTGCAGGTATACCTGGAGGACCGGGGAATGCAGGTGGCCACCGCCGCCAGCGGGATCGAGGGGCTCGAATGGCTCCGCCGGGAAACCCCGGACCTGGGGCTGCTGGATATGAAGCTGCCCGACCACGACGGGTTGGCGGTGCTGCGGGAGATCGTGGCCGCCGACATCCAGGCCCCTGTGGTGATGATCACCGCCTACGCCACGGTGGAAACGGCGGTGCAGGCGGTGAAGATGGGCGCCTTCGACTACCTGCCCAAGCCGTTCGTGCCCGGTCAGCTCGACCTGGTGCTCCAACGCCTCCAACGTTTTGTGGACATGGAAGCCGAGATCGCCGCCCTGCGGGGGATCTTTTCCCAAGCCGGCATCCTGACGCGCAGCCGGCGCATGCGCCGGATCCTTCAGAGCGCCCGCCAGGCGGCCGAGGCCCAGGCCACCGTCCTGATCAGCGGCGAGAGCGGCACCGGCAAGGGGCTGCTGGCCGGCCTGATCCACGAGTGGAGCCCCCGGGGCCAGGGGCCGTTTGTCACGGTGGATTGTGCCGCGCTCCAGGAAAACCTGCTGGAGAGCGACCTGTTCGGCCATGTGCGCGGCGCCTTCACCGGGGCGGCCCGGGACAAGGTGGGCAAGTTGCAACTGGCCGAAGGCGGTACGGTCTTTCTGGACGAGGTCTCCGAGATTCCGCCGGCCGTCCAGGGGAAACTCCTGCGTTTCCTGCAAAACCGGGAATTCGAACGCCTCGGCGACCCCCGGCCCCGGACGGTGGATGTGCGCGTGATCGCCGCCACCAACAAGGACCTGGAAGAACTGGTGCGCGACGGCGCCTTCCGCGAAGACCTCTACTTTCGCATCAACGTGCTGGAGATCTTCCTGCCGCCGCTGCGGGAGCGGCCTGAGGACATCCCCCTGCTGGCCGAGCATTACCTCCAGCGCTCGGCCCGGCTCAACGACAAACGCGTGGGGACCATCACCGCCGAGGCCATGGCCCGGCTCCAGGCCTACCCCTGGCCGGGCAACATCCGCGAACTGGTCAACACCATGGAGCGCAGCGTGATCATGAGCGGGGCCGGCCCGCTGGATGTCGAGGGGTTGCCGGCGGGGATTGCAAATTACAAGCTGCCCAACGGGTCCGCTTCCCGCCTGACCAGCCTCGCCGAGATGGAAAAGGCCCATATCCGGGAGGTCATTCTGCAAACCGGCTCGTTGGAAGAGGCCGCCCGGGTCCTGGGCATCGATCCGGCCACCCTGTGGCGCAAGCGCAAGCGCTACCAGTTGGATTGAGCCCCTTGCAGGTTGCAAGGCGTTTTTCTTGCATTTTTCAAGATTCCCCTTCCCATTGCCGCTACTGACGGCTTGGTTATTGTCCAACCCTTTAAAATCAAAGGTAAATAATATTTCGGCATCCGTTTTGCTCAAGTAAGGGGCCAGCGCGACGACCGGCGTCGCGACGGATCAACCCGAGCAAAGGTGCCCCGTGCCATCATCGACCCGCCATCCCGCCATCCTGGCGGCTTCCCTTGCGGCCCGCCCGACCCTGTTCCCGGCGGACGGGGCGAAGTGGGTCTGCAGCCCCCTGGGCTGCCTGAACCAGGCCACTTGTTACCCTTTTGACTGGATCCTGATCCAGGCCGAGGCCGGCCGGGTGTCGGCCCGAGCCGATCTCATCGAACTGGTTGATTGTCTGCGACACCACCCGGCCTGCCAACAGGTGCCGCTTCTGGTGATCCTGGGCGAATGGCACCGGGGCCTGATCGCAGATCTGAAGACGGCCGGCCTGGCGTTGATCGATGTGCGCCCGCCGCAAGACGGTTTCGACCCGGTGGCGCTGCATTGTCTGACCACCCGGTATCCCGCCCGCTTCGAAATCGACCGGTTGTTGTCGCGGCTCTGTCCCCATTTGAACACCATGGTGTTCAAAACCGGTGTCGAGTTGACCACCTGCGCCGCCTGCGGCGACCGCATGGTGCTGGGCGGCGAGCGGCTCCGGTCCGTGTGCCGCACGCCGGGCCACCGCCACTGTGAATATGTTTGGGCTGAGGGGAAGCGGTCATGACCCTGCGCCACCGAATGCTCAAACTTCATCCGGCCACGTTGATTCTGGCCAGTTTTCTGGCGCTCATCGTCGCCGGCACGGGGCTCCTGACGCTGCCATGGGCGACGGTCGGCGGCCATATCCGCTGGATGGACGCCCTGTTTACCGCCACCTCGGCGGTCTGCGTCACCGGCCTGGTGGTGGTGGACACCGGCCGCTATTTCACCGTGTTCGGGCAATTGGTGATTCTGGCCCTGATCCAGACCGGCGGATTGGGGGTCATGACCGTTTCGGTGGCCTTGTTCCAATGGGCCGGCCGGATGGTTTCCTTCCGCCAGCGCATGCTCATGCAGGATCTCTTCGCCCACACCCCACGTAAGGATATCCTCGGGCTGGTCAGGAGCACCGTCCTGTTCACCCTGGGGGCCGAAGTGCTGGGCGCGGTGGTCCTGGCCGTTGGCTGGAGCCGGACCCTGCCCTGGCCCGAGGCGATCTACACGGCGGTTTTTCATTCGGTATCGGCATTTTGCAACGCGGGGTTTTCCCTCTTTGCCGACAGCCTGATGGCCTGGCGCGGAGACGGAGTGATCAACCTGGCCGTCTGCCTGCTGATCATTTTCGGCGGGATCGGGTTCCCGGTGATCTACGAACTCCAGTCGCGCTTGGTGCATCCGGGCAAACGAACCCGCCTGTCGATTCACACCAAGACGGTGCTGATCACCACAGGGATCCTGATCGTCGGCGGCGCCCTGATGTTCGCCTTATTGGAACGATCCAGGATGATAGACTCCGCCGTGCCGCTGTCCAGTCGCCTCCTGGCGCCGCTGTTTCAATCCGTCACCAGCCGCACGGCCGGGTTCAACACGGTGGACATCGGCACCCTCAATGAGGCGACCCTGGCGCTGATCATCTTCTTGATGTTCTTCGGGGCCTCGCCCGGCTCCTGCGGCGGCGGGGTCAAGACCACCACCCTGGCGGTGATCACGGCCTTCACCGTCAGCCGCATCCGCCGCTGCGCCCGGGTGAACCTGTCTCACAAGAGCCTGCCGCCGGACACCGTGGGGCGCAGCATCGCCCTGATCCTGGTGGCCGTGGCCGTGGTGGCCCTGGTGCTGTTCATGCTGCTGGCCGGCGAGGCGATCCATGAGCAGGTGCACGCCGCGGCCCACCCGAGCTTTCTGGCCTACCTGTTCGAAACCGTGTCGGCCTTCGCCACGGTGGGCCTGTCCATGGGGGTCACGCCGCTGCTGAGCCTGTGGGGCAAGGCCTGGATCATCCTGACGATGATCGTGGGGCGGGTGGGCGTGCTGACCTTCGCCTACGTCATCGTGGGCGCCGGGGCGGTCAACGGGATCCAGTACGCCGAAGAGAATCTGATGACCGGATGATCTCGATGGTCGAGGTGGGTCAAGACATGTCGAATCGTGGCCTGAAGACCAGAATCTTGACCGGATACGGCGTGGTGTTCGCCCTGCTGGTGTTGGTGGTCACCCTGGCCGTCATGAACTTGATGAACTTGGGAAGGGCGACGGCGGCCATCCTGAGCGAGAATTATCGCAGCATCATCGCGGCGGAAAACATGGTGGACGCCCTGGAGCGGCAGGACAGCGGCGTTTTGCTCCTCTTCCTGGGCGATGCGCCGGAGGGAATCGCCCAGTTTCGTGAAAACGAGGCCATCTTTCTGCAATGGTTCGCCCGTGCCAAGGACAACATCACCATTGCCGGAGAGGCGGAACTCATCCAGGCCATCGATGATGGTTACACCGCCTACCGGCGGCAATTTTCGACCTTGACCGATTTGCGCATGGAACCCGAGCCCTTGCACACCGCCTACTATCAGACAAGGCTCTTCCCCCTTTTCAGCAAGGTGCGCGAGTCGTGCATCGCCTTGCGCAACCTCAACGAGGCGACCATGTACCAGGCCAGTGTCAAAGCCGGCCGGGTGGCCCGGCACGCCATCTGGTCCACGCTGCTCGTGGCGGCCTCGGCCCTGGCCCTGGCCTTCCTTTTCAGCCTGTACCTGGCCGAACGGATCGTGCGGCCGATCCGCCGTTTCATGGCGGCATCCAAGAAAATCTCCGGCGGGGACTACACCGTCCGCGTGCCGGTGGAAACCGCCGATGAACTGGGCCGCCTGGCCGGCGAATTCAATCAGATGGCAACCCGGCTCGGACGCTACCACGAGATGAACATCGAACAGATCGTTGCGGAGAAGAGGAAGGGGGAAGCGATCCTTTCCAGTATCGAGGACGGGTTGGCGGTTTTTGACACCTCGCTCAAGATGACGGGTGTCAATCCGGCAGCCCGCCGGCTGCTGAATCTGGGATTCAGCGACGAGGCGGCGGCACCTTGCGCCGACGTTCTGCCGCAACCCCACGTCTGCGATGTGATTCGCAAGACCGTGGAGACGGGAGTGCAACCCGACATCCCGGACGAGGAGCGGATTGTCACCCTTTGGGACGACAACCGGCAGCGCCACTGCCTGTTTTCCGTGACCGCCATTCGCGGCAGAGACCGCGGCCTGCTCGGCGCCGTGCTGCTGCTCAAGGACATCACCCGCTTGAAGGAGGTCGAACGCCTCAAGAGCGAGTTCGTCATGGCCGCCTCCCACGAACTGCGGACACCGCTGACCAGCCTGGGCATGAGCGTCGATCTGCTCCTGGAACGCGCCACAGACCGGCTGGCCGAAAATGACCGCCAGCTTCTTGCGGCGGCTCACGAGGAAGTTCACCGGATGAAGGCCCTGGTAAGCGACCTGCTCGACTTGTCGAAAATCGAAGCCGGCAGGATCGACCTCGCCTTCGAGACCGTGTCGGTTGCGACCCTTTTCGATCACGCCGAAACGGTCTTCAAGAATCAGTTGGAAATAAAGAATGTGACGCTGACGAAGCAACTTGAAGGCGATCTGCCCGATGTCCGGGCGGACGCCAACAAGATCACCTGGGTGCTGACCAACCTGATTTCAAACGCCCTGCGCCATGGGCGCCAGGGAGGCCGGATCCGATTGTCGGCCCAAAAGGCCGGGCCACGGGTCCACCTGGCCGTGGAAGATAACGGACCGGGCATTCCGCCGGAATATCAATCCAGGATTTTTCAAAAATTTGTCCAGGTAAAAGGACGGGAGCCGGGCGGCGCCGGCCTGGGGCTGGCCATCTGCAAGGAGATCGTGCGTGCTCATGGCGGCACGATCTGGGTGGAATCATTCGCCGGTCGAGGCAGTACCTTCATTTTTACGCTGCCGGTATCCGAATAGGAGGAAGCCATGGGGCAAAAACCGATTCTGATCGTGGATGACGAAAAAAACATCCGGCTGACCATGTCCCAGTCCCTCGAACCGCTGGGAATTGCGATCCGCACGGCCGTAAACGGCGAGGAGGCCTTGCAAAAACTTCCTGCTGAACCTTTCGGGCTGGTGTTTCTGGATTTGAAGATGCCCGGAATGGACGGCATGGAGGCCCTGCGCCGGATCAAGGACGGCTGGCCGGAAATTCGGGTGATCATCATCACCGCCCACGGCACGATCGCCTCCGCCGTGGAAGCCATGAAGCTCGGCGCCGTGGACTTCATCCAGAAACCCTTCAGCCCCGGGGAAATTCGCGCATTGGCAACCCGGGTAATTGAAAGGGATGCGTTGGATGAAGAAAACGCGGTCGATTACCTTCCCCTGATTGAACTGTCCAAACGCCACATCTCGGATCGCCGTTTCTCCGACGCCCGGGAAACGGCCCGCAAAGCCATCGCCACCGATCCGGCCAAGCCCGAGGCATACAATCTTCTTGGGGCCTTGCTCGAAATCAAGGGCGACTGGCTGGAAGCCCAGAAGTTCTATCGGGCGGCCATGGATATCGATCCGACTTTCGCGCCGGCCCATGTCAATCTCGACCGGGCCACATCCTGGTACAAATCAGGAAGCATCGATCTCGGAACGGACGAGCCGGAGCCGCAGCGCTCGGCGGAGGAAGACGGCGAGGCCCCGGATGAACAATAGCCTTTACATCGTGATCGTGGGGTGTGGGCGGCTGGGATCCCATCTGGCCGATCAGTTGAGCCGCGCAGGGCATTCGGTTGTGGTGATCGACAAGAAGGAAGACACTTTCAATGAGCTCTCAGCGGCCTTCAGCGGCTTCCGGGTCATGGGGGACGCCACCCGGATGGCGGTCCTGAAAGAGGCCAAGCTGAAGCAGGCGGATGTCTTTTTCGCCACCACCCATGAGGACAACGTCAACCTGATGGTGGCCCAGGTGGCCCGCAAGATCTTCCGCGTCCCGCAGGTGTTGGCCAGGGTGTTCGATCCCAAGCGGGAGCAGGTCTATGACCGGCTCGGAATCGAAACCATCTGCCCGACTTCGGTGGCCGCGGAGGTGTTTCTCATGGCGGTGGCCAGCGGGCAATCCGCCGGGGGGCAGGAAGCGACATGAAGGTACTCATCGTCGGAACGGGCCAAACCCTTTATTTCCTCTGCCGGCGCTTCACCGCCAAGGGATACGAGGTGGTGATCATCAACCGCAACCGGGAGGAATGCACCCAGCTGGCGCGCCAGCTGGCCGCAACCGTGGTTTGCGGCGACGCCGGCGATGCAACCATTCTCGGCGAAGCCGGCGCGATGAGCACGGACGTCGTCCTTGCCATCACCCCCAACGACCAGGACAATCTGGTGATCTGTCAACTGGCTTCCGTGCAGTTCGGGGTGCCCCGGGCCATCGCCCTGGCCAATGATCCGGACAACTTCGAGATTTTCGAGAAATTGGGTGTTTCCGCCTTTTCGACCACCCACATCGTCGGCAGCCTGATCGAACAGCAGACCTCCTTGGAACAGATTGTCAATCTGCTGCCGGTTGGTGAAGGGCGGGTCAACGTGACGGAAATCGTTCTCGCCGCCGGTTCCCCGGTGGCGGGCAGATGCCTGAAAGATATCGCCCTGCCCGAAAACGCCCTGGTCGCGGTGGTGATCCGCGGCGGCCAGCCCATCGTTCCCCGTGGCACCAACCAGTTGCTCGCCGGAGACCGGGTGGTGCTGATCACCTTGCCGGCAAACCATGGCAGGGTGCTGAACCTGTTCACCGGTGAAGAAACATGGAGGAGCCGGGGTTGAGGGAGAAGGAACATCTCAGACGGCACTACGCCGCGATCCTTTCCTCGGTGGGCATGATCCTGCTTCTGTGCAGCGTCATCACGCTGTCGCCGCTGCTGGTTTTCACATGGCGCCCGTGGAACCCTTCGCACGCCCTGGCATTCGGCGTGCCGGCCGCCGGCCTCATCCTTCTGGGAGCGGCATTGCGCACGATGCGCCGTTTTGCGCCCCCCGCCACCCTTTCGGTGCAGGAGGGCGGCATCGTGGTTCTGCTCGGTTGGACCGTCGTCATTCTCTTTTCCTCATGGCCGTTCATGTCGCTTCAGGGCCTTCCGTTTTCCCGTGCCTTGTTCGAATCGGTAAGCGGCTGGACCACGACCGGGCTCTCCGTGGTGGATGTGGCCCAGGCCGATCAGATCATTCTGCTGTGGCGCAGCGTGATGCAGCTGGCCGGCGGCGCAGGGCTGGCCATCATCATGATGTCGGCCATCGTCGGCCCGACCGGGAGCGGCATTTCCAGCGCCGAAGGGCGCAGCGATCAGTTGGTGCCGCAAGTCCGCCGGTCGGCGCGCCTGGTCTTGATCATCTATGGCTGTTATGCCCTGTGCGGGGCCTTGGCTTACCGCCTGACGGGCATGTCGGTTTTTGATGCCGTCAACCATGCCTTCGCCGCCGTATCCACCGGCGGGTTTTCTACCCACGCGGACAGTATCGGCCACTGGAACCGCGTTGCCGTCGAGGCGGTGACCCTGCCACTGATGCTTCTGGGCAACCTGAGTTTCGTGACCGCCTGGCTGTTGTGGCGCGGCAGGTTCCGCCTGGTCGCCCAAAACGGCGAGGTCCGCCTGCTGATGGTGGTGATCCCCTTGTCAGCCGCCGCCCTCTTCCTGTCGACCGCCCAGGCGATCTTCCCCCAACTGGACAAATCAATCCGGGTCGCTGTCTTCGAGACCGTCTCGGCGCTCACCACGACTGGCTTTTCCACCGTCGGCTACGGAAACTGGAACGCCTTCGGCATGATGCTCTTGATCGGATTGATGTTGGTCGGCGGTGGCACCTGCTCTACGGCCGGCGGCATCAAACAGTTTCGCCTCTATCTGATGTGGAAGATGCTCGTCTGGGACATCCGGCGCGACTTGATGCCCCGCGGGGCCGTGCTGGAACGGCCCCTGTGGAAAGGCGACCGCCGGGTTTTCATCAATGACGGCGAGGTGCGCCAGGCCGTGGTCTTCATCTTCCTTTATCTGCTGACCTACGCTCTTGGCGTCATGCTTTTGTGCGCGTGCGGTTTCGGTCTCGGCGAGGCGCTTTTCGAATTTGCCTCGGCCCTGGGAACGGTGGGCCTCTCGGTGGGGGTGACGTCGGCCCAAATGCCGGATATCGCTCTTTGGGGGGAAATTTTCGCCATGTTTCTCGGGCGGCTGGAATTTATGGTGGTGATTGTCAGCCTGCTCAAGATAAGAAGGGACAGTCGCTGGATGCTGTTCTAGTCGCCGCCGCGGAACGGATATGGTCCCCGGGCGAACCCCGGAAGCGGATAACCGGATAGAGGAGACGGGTCATGAAACGCTTTGCGGTCATCGGTTTGGGCAATTTCGGGTTCCACGCCGCCAAGGCCCTTTTCGAGGACGGCAACGAGGTGGTCGCTATCGATATCGACAAAGGCCGCGTGCAGGCCATCGATCCGCATTGCAGCGAGGCCATCGCTCTGGACGCGCTGGACAAAAAGGCGCTGACATCCCTCGGGTTGGAGCAGACGGACGGGGTGGTGGTCTCCACCGGCACCAAGATCAGCACCAGCATCCTGATCTGCCTGTGCCTTGAGGAGATCGGCGTCAGAAAGATCCTGGCCAAGGCACTGGACGACGACCACGCCAAGGTGCTGCGCAAGGTCGGCGCGACCGACATCATTCACCCGGAGAAGGATTCGGCCATACGGGTGTCCCGCGGTCTGTCGCGGCCCAACATGCTCGACTTCATTCCCCTGGCCGACGAATTCGACCTGGTGCAGGTGGGTCCACCACGGGAATTCATCGGCAAAAGCCTGAAAACCCTCAACCTGAGGGTGCGCTACAACGTTCATGTGATTGCAATCAAGGAGTTGGTTCCCGAAAACTTTCTTCTTGTTCCCCCGGCGGATTTCGTCATCAAGGACAGTGATATTCTCATCATGCTCGGAAAAACAGAGGATATAAAGAGAATCAAGGGATTGAATTGAAGTTGAAGGTTAATTATCCAAAGCCGATGAATTCAGGTTGCTGATTTTGAAATGATACGACTAATTCCAAGTAGCTTTCAGGATGATCCAAATATCCAGCCCTATCCGGTCAATGACTGAAGGAAACCCGGGCTACGCTCGAGCCGCTTCAGTCCCCTTGCGGCCTGCGCGATGGCGGCGCCGAGGGAGTCAAACACGCGGTTGGCAAACTCTTTCTCACGCAGTTCTTCCCAGAGTCGCTCGGCCGGATTCAGCTCCGGCGAATAGTAAGCGTCCGGGGAACCGCATCTTCTCAGTGGGCCAAATATTTGTCACAGATGG
>CALJLV010000228.1 GCA_937982505.1 uncultured Desulfobacteraceae bacterium
GCATGATTGTCAGCCGATTGTCAGCTTGAAAAGGCCATGCTGACAACGGCAATTCATTGACGTGAAAGTAATAAACCCCTCGCTCGGGAGCTTTGGGAGCAAAAGTTCCATAGCTGGAGCCCCCAGAACGAGAAGCATCTTGATTTTCCCCGCGAAATGCACAATACTTAAAATAATTTTAAGTATTGTACAGGACCCCATGACTGACGCGGAAAACAAACTATACTCGATCGCGGAGACCCAGCAAGGGTTTTTCACCACCCGCCAGGCCCGGGAGGCCGGCTATTCATACGAAACCCATCATTACCACGTAGCTCGGGGCGCCTGGATCAGGGAGGTGCGCGGGATCTATCGCCTGGCCCGGTTCCCAGTCACGGAAGAGGGCCAGTACGTCCTGTGGTCACTCTGGTCCTGCGGCCGTGACGGAAAGCCCCAGGGCGTCTATTCGCACCAGACCGCCCTGAGCCTGTATGAGCTGTCCGACGTGATGCCCGCCCGGCTGCACATGACCGTTCCGAAATTCTTCCGGCGGTCATCGGCGATACCGGCTGTCCTCATTCTCCACAAGGGCGAGCTCAGTGTGCCGGAGACCGAACAACGGTCGGGTTACCGGGTGACCCGGCCGCTGCGCGCCGTCGAGGACCTGCTGAAAACCGGCGCCGAGTCTCCGGACCGGCTCGGCGCAGCCCTACGAGAAGGCCTTGCCCGTGGCCTGATCACATTTCGGGAAATCGAGCGCTTCGAGCTTTATAACTCTCTCAATCAACTGCTGAGGAGTGATAGACACTGATGGAAACGAATCGATATTCAAGTCCAGCCGCATTTCACCAGGCACAGGAGGACACGCACAACCGGTTGACAAAACGACGAGTCATGGAACTCCGATATTTGATTTATTCACAGAGGAAGTGGATCTTCTTGCCAATGGCCTGTTTTTTCATATTTCAATCCAACCTGATCTCGCAAGATCTTTCTTGCCTTACGATTCAGGCCGAGCGTGGAGATGCAAGATCCCAGTATCATCTTGGTAAAGTTTACTTCGATGGAGAAGTAACTGCGCAAAATCTTGAAAAAGCCGTCTTCTGGTGGTGCAAGGCAGCCGAACAAGGAGATGCCGATGCCCAGTGCAGCCTTGGAATTGCATATCGGCGGGGGCAGGGAGTTCAGATGGATCTCGAGGAGGCTGTAACTTGGTGGCGAAAAGCAGCTGAGCAGGGAAATTCAGACGGACAATGGCTTCTTGGATCGGCTTATTACAACGCTGAGGGGGTCAAACGGAATTTCAAGAAGGCTGCTCAGTGGTACCTCAAAGCAGCAGAACAAGGAAACGCCAAAGCTCAAACCGATCTGGGAATGATGTATCACGACGGGTCTGGTATGATGAAGGACCCAAAGCGGGCGGTGTACTGGTGGCAAAAGGCAGCTGAACAGGGGGAAGCCCGTGCTCAATTTCATTTGGGAAAAATGTACTTCAATGGATGGGGTGTCAACAAGGACCTTGTTTATGCCTTTGTGTGGATACGTTTGGCTGCTGCCAACGGTTGGGAGAAGGCACAAAGTTCACTTAGAGTGGTTACCAATGAGCTGACGGCCACTCAACTCAGTGAGGCTGAAATATTGTTTCTTGACTGGTCGAAGAAGTTCGAGAAGTGACTTCAGTGATAAATCTCCCGCCAAAGAGAAAACGCACGCACGCTCATCTATACAGCTTTGTCATCACATTCGACACGGCATCGGTGACGACCTGATCAGCCAGGTGGGAGTAACGGTCGGTCATGGCGCTGGTGCGGTGGCCAAGGAACCGGTCGGTAAAGATGAATAGTTTACTTTGCCAGATTGTGATAGCCAATCGAGAGGCGTATACGTATAATTTACGTATAAGGAGGGCTTGCCAATGCAGAAGAAACTGACTATCACCCTGGCCGAAGATGTTTATGCCGGCTTGCACCGCCGCATTGGCCGTCGCAAGATCAGCCGGTTCATCGAGGACTTGGTTCGGCCCCAGCTGATCGATGACGACATGGAAAGCGCCTACCAAGACATGGCGCAGGACGATGACCGGGAGCGGGAGGCGATGGAATGGTCTGAGGCCACTTTGGGAGACAGCTTCCATGAAGCGCGCTGAGGTGTGGTGGGTGAACTTTGAGCCTTCTCTCGGAGGCGAGATTCAGAAAACGCGGCCGGCAGCCATCGTCAGCAACGATGCCGCCAACCGGCACCTGAACCGGGTGCAGGTCGTCCCGCTGACCTCGAACGTGGAGCGTCTCTATCCCAGCGAGGCCTATATCACCCTCAATGGCCGACCGGGGAAGGCCATGGCCGATCAGATCACGACCGTCAGCAAGCAGCGGTTGACCAGGCTGGAAGGAACCCTGAGTGCTGATGACATGCTGCGTATCTCCCGGGCAATCCGGATTCACTTGAGTCTGGATTGATCGGGAGGAGATCTGCTGATCGGCTTCCGAAGAATCTTCAGATCCGAATCAAAAAAATTGAGTTATCCGAACAGCTTGGTCATAACCTTGGAGACCGCGTCCGT
>CALJLV010000229.1 GCA_937982505.1 uncultured Desulfobacteraceae bacterium
GATGAACTTGGATTCCGGCTTGCGCCGGAATGACGGAAGAAGGCCGGCGGTTTCTCGCGGGTATCCGGCATCTTTCAGCGCCCGTCACCCCGGGCACGGACCCGGGTCCAGGTTGCATCGCGGAAGGTTTCCGGAAGGGTTGCGGGGCGTTGGGCCTAGTCCCAGACGAGAAGGGAGAGGACGGCGGGCCGGAGGGCGGAGGACGGATGTGATGGGCGCGGAGTCAAGGCCGCGGCCTTTTAAAACGCCATGAAAGGAATAACGAAAATGAAAAGACTGCTGTTCGCCGCGCTCTTGGCGCTGGGCCTGGCCGCGCCGGCGCATGCGGAAAAGCTGACCCTGATGCTCGACTGGTTTCCCAACGTGGATCATCTGCCCATCTACGTGGCCCGGGAGCAGGGGCTTTTCGCGGCCGCGGGCCTGGAGGTGGAGATTCTCAGCCCCTCGGAAACCACCGACGGGCTCAAGCTGGCGGCCGCCGGCCAGGTGGACCTGGCCGTCTCCTACCAGCCCCAGGCGATCCTCGCTGCGGCCCGGGGGCTGCCCCTGCGGGTGGTGGGCCGCCTGGTGGAACATCCCCTGACCACCCTTCTTTTCCTGCCCCAAAGCGGGATCCGGACCCCGGCGGATCTCACCGGCCGCCGCATCGGCTACACGGTGCCGGGATTGATGGACCTGCTTCTGGACGCCTTTGCCCGGGTCAACGGGGTTACCGGCTACCAGGCGGTCAACGTCGGGTTCGCCATCCTGCCGTCTCTGGCGGCCGGCAAGGTCGACGCGGTGATGGGCCCCTTCAAGACCTACGAGACGGTGGCCCTGTCCCAGAAAGGGATCACGGCCGCCTACTTCGAACTGGAAAAGTACGGGATCCCGGACTACGACGAACTGGTGCTGGTCTGCGGCCAGAAGGTCCTTGAGGGACGGTCCGCCGCGGTGGGGGCCTTCATCGATGCCGTGGCCCGGGGCATCGACCAGACCCGCCGCGATCCCCAGGCGGCCCTGGCTCTGTATTTCAAGGCCGTTCCCGAGGCCGATCGCGACACGGAAACCCGGGCCCTGACCCTCACCCTGCCGTATTTCGCCCGCCACCAGCACCTGGAGGTCGAACGCTGGCGGCGTTTCGCCGATTTTGCCCGGACCCACGGGATCATCGAAGGGCCCGTGGCGGTTGAGCGGCTCCTGGCGCCTTTTCGGTAAAGATTTTTCTTGCTTATTTATTTTTTTTGGCCGAGGTGATCTCCACCGGCGGGATGGTTGGGCGTCATCGTTTTTTAAGAGGAGGGTGCCATGATCGTGGGAATCTTGAAGGAGATCAAAGCGGAGGAACACCGGGTGGCCATGACGCCGGCCGGGGTGGAGGTGCTACGCCGGCAGGGCCATGAGGTGCTGGTGGAAGCGACCGCCGGCATCGGCAGCGGGTTCGCCGATGCGGCCTACGCCGCCGCCGCGGCAGAAGTCGTCCCCACGGCCGCCGAGATCTACGCACGGGCCGAGATGGTGATGCACGTCAAGGAGCCGCTGCCGCCCGAATACGAGCTGATCCGGGAAGGCCAGATCGTGTTTACCTACCTGCACCTGGCCGCCGCCGAGGCGCTGACCCGGGTGCTCATTGAGCGCCGCTCGGTGAATATCGCCTACGAGACCATCCAGAAGGAGGACGGCCGCCTGCCCCTGCTGACCCCCATGAGCGAGGTGGCCGGCCGCATGGCGATTCAGCAGGGGGCCAAGTACCTGGAAATGGCCCAGGGCGGCCAGGGCGTTCTGCTGGGGGGGGTGCCCGGGGTGGAGCCGGGCACGGTGGTGGTCATCGGCGGCGGGGTGGTGGGCACCAACGCGGCCAAGATGGCCTGCGGTCTGGGCGCCAAGGTCTATCTGCTGGACAAGGACCTGGACCGGCTGCGCTATCTGGCCGACGTCATGCCGGCCAACTGTTTCGTCCTCGTTTCCAGTCCGGCGGCGATTCGCGAACTGCTTCCCAAGGCCGACGTGGTCATCGGCGCGGTGCTGATTCCCGGGGCCAAGGCCCCGCGGCTGGTCACCCGCGACATGCTTGCCGGCATGAAGAAGGGATCCGTGCTGGTGGACGTGGCCATCGACCAGGGCGGATGCTTCGAAACCTCCAAGGCCACCACCCATGGCGATCCCACCTACACCGTCGATGGGGTGATCCACTACTGCGTGGCCAACATGCCCGGGGCGGTGCCCAAGACCTCGACCCTGGCCCTGACCAACGCCACCCTCCCCTATGCGGCGGCCATCGCCGACAAGGGGTGGCGGCGGGCCATGGCCGCCAATCCGGAGATCCGGCGCGGGGCCAACGTGGTCCTGGGCAAGGTGACCTGCAAGGGGGTGGCCGAAGCCTTTGATCTGCCCTTTGAACCCGTGGACGGGCTGCTGGCCTGAGGCAAGGCGGGCGGCGGCCATTGCAGGATCCGCCGCTTTTCGCTATGGGACGTCAAGGTCTGATCATGTTTCCGGCCCCACCTGCGGGGGCCGCGCCAGTGGAGGAGAGTCGTGGAACACCCGCTCACCTGGGCCGAAGTCGACCTGGACGCCATCGCCCACAACATCAGCACCTTGCGCCGCCTGACCACCCCGCCCACGCGCTTTATGGCCGTGGTCAAGGCCAACGCCTATGGTCACGGAGCCGTGGCCGTGGCCTGGCAGGCCCTGGCGGCCGGGGCTGACTGGCTGGGGGTGGCCCGTCTCGAAGAAGGGGTGCAGCTGCGCCAGGCCGGCATCCGCGCCCCGATCCTGGTCTTCGGATACACGCCTCCCGAGGCCGCCGGCGTCCTGCTGGCCAACGATCTGACCGCCACCGTCTACTCTTTTGAAATCGCCAGGGCCTACAGCCGAGCGGCCAGCGCCACCGACCGCACCCTGCGCGTGCATCTGAAGGTCGATACCGGCATGGGGCGGCTGGGGCTGCGGCCCGATTTTTTCAGCCTCTCGCCCACCGGCAAGGCCGTCTCGGGCAACCCGGTTTTTGAAGCCGAAGCCATCGCCCATCTGCCGGGCATCGAACTCGAAGGGGTCTACACCCATTTTGCCGCCGCCGACCAGGCGGACGACAGGGGCCACACCCTGGCCCAGCTGGAAAGGTTCACCGATTTTCTCGACCACCTGCATTTTGCCGGCCTGCAGATTCCCATCCGGCACGCGGCCAACAGTGCGGCCCTCATCCGCCTGCCGGAAACCCATCTGGACATGGTGCGCTGCGGCATCGCCCTCTACGGGCTCTACCCGTCGGCCGATGTGAACCGGGATCACGTCGGCCTGAGGCCGGCCATGACCCTCAAGACCCGGGTGATCCAGGTCAAGCCGGTGCCGGCTGGATTTCATGTCAGCTACGGGATGACCTACACCACCGCGCGGCCGACGGTGATCGCCACCGTGGCCGCCGGCTACGCCGACGGCCTGAGCCGGCGGCTTTCGTCCGCAGGCCAGATGCTGGTGGGCGGAGAGCGGGTTCCCATCGCCGGCCGCGTCTGCATGGATCTGACCATGCTGGACCTGGGCCCCGAGGCCCAGGCGGCCGTGGGCGACGAGGCGGTCGTCTTCGGGCGCCAGGGAGGCGCCCAGCTGACGGTGGACGAAGTGGCCGAAATCCTGGGGACCATCAACTACGAGGTGGTCACCACCGTGGGGGCCCGGGTCCCCCGAGTCCATCTCAACGCCCGGGCCGACGGCGGCGCCTCGGGATCCTGAAGGCCGTCCCCTGTGCCCCTTGACCGCTGACATTTTAGCAGAGACCGCCCCATGAACGAGGCCATCCGCGTCGACAACCTGGCGAAACGCTTTGCCGCGGTGGAGGCCGTGGCCGGCATCTCCTTTACCGTCCGGCGGGGGGAGCTCTTCGGCTTTCTGGGCCCCAACGGCGCGGGCAAGACCACCACCATCAACATGCTCATCGGCCTGGCGCGGCCGGATGCGGGCACCATCCGCATCGGCGGGATCGACTGCGGGGCCAACCCCCGGGCGGCCCAGCACCTTATCGGGGTGGTGCCGGACGACAGCAATCTCTATCCGGAACTGACCGGCTTCGAGAATCTATGCTTCTGCGCCGCTCTGCACGGGCTGGACAAGCGCGAACGGCAGTCCCGGGCAAAGGAGCTGCTCCACTACTTCGGCCTGGCCGAGGCCGGCGGGCGCAAGTTCGGCGGCTATTCCAAGGGGATGAAGCGCAAGCTGACCATCGCCGCGGGGATTATCCACCAGCCGGAAATCCTCTTTCTGGACGAGCCCACCACGGGGATCGACGTGGCCAGCGCCCGGCATCTGCGCCAGCTTATCGCATCGTTGAACCGGGCCGGCACCACCATCTTTCTCACCACCCATTACATCGAGGAGGCCGAGCGGCTCTGCCATCGGATCGCCTTCATCGTCGCCGGCCGCATCGTGCGCACGGACGCGGTGGCCGACCTGCTCCAGCCCCTTCAGGGGCGGCACCGGGTGCAGATCGCCTGCGGCGCGGCGCCTGAGCCGCTGCGGCAAGAGCTGCCGGCGGCTTTCCCCGAGCTGGAATTCGCCTTCCCCGAACCTGGGCTGATCCGGGTGGCCGCCGCCGGACCGGTGCGTGTGGGCCCCCTGGTGCGCTTCCTGGAGGACCACGGCGCGGAAGTGGCCGAGGCCCGCCGATTGCAGCCTTCCCTGGAGGACGTCTTCGTGCAGGTCACGGGCATCGAGACCGATCAGATGCGCCGCGAGAAGGAAAGGAAAGGCGGCGCCCCATGAAACGCTGGATCGCGTTCTGGAACATCTTGCGCAAGGACATGCGCACCTACTATCTCAAGCCGCCCAACGTCAGCTGGGGGATCATTTTCCCCCTGGCCTGGACCGGGATGTTCTTCATCAAGTCCGGTAGCGGCCTGGGTAGCATCCCGACCCTGCTGCCCGGGGTCGTGGCGGTTTCGATCCTCTTTGGCACCACCTCGATGCTGGCGGTGACGGTGACTTTCGAAAAGAAGAACCGCTCCTTCGAACGGCTCCTGCTGGCGCCCATTCCCCTGGAACTGCTGATGCTGGCCAAAACCGCCGGGGCCATTCTCTTCGGGGTGGCCAACGCCTTCGTGCCGGTGGCCATGGCCGCCGGGCTGGCGGACCTGTCCACCGTGGCCTGGACGGCCTTCGTTCCGGCGGTGGTGCTGATTTCGGTGGCCTCGACCTTTCTCGGACTCTTCATCGCCGTGGCCGTGAGCGAGGTCTTCGAGGCCCAGACCTTCTCCAACTTTTTCCGCTTCCCCATGATTTTTCTCTGCGGTCTTTTTTTCCCGGTGGCCAAGCTGCCCGTTTTTCTCCAGCCGCTGTCCTATGTCCTGCCGCTGACCTACGGTGCCGACGCCCTGCACGGCGCCGTGCACGGCGGCAACGCCATGCCCATCCTCAACGACCTGGCGATCCTGGCCCTTTTCTGTCTGCTGCTCTTTTCCGTGAGCCTGCGCCACATTCAGCGGCGCTGGATCCTCTAGGGTCAGCGATCCCGCATCCCGGGCGGCCGGACACGGATTTCCGCAACGGATTTCAGACTTGACACGATTCTGAGTGATCAATAGGATCACGCGTTGCTCAAATTTGAGCGAACGCTCTTCGCAGATGGCTTTCCTTCAAGTATCAGAAGCCAGATCTGAATAAAATCGATTACCATTTACTAGAATTTTGCAACCGGAAAGCGAACCGCCGTGGACGGATGCGATCCCGGCCGGGTTGGACGGCTTTGCGTGTGTCGAGATGCGGTTATCGCCAACCCTTGGACAGGAGGCGCAATGTCGGCAAAAGGGCCCGTGGCCGCTATCCTCTGTGTGATCCTGGTCTTTTCTGCCGGAGGGGCGGGGGCGGCGTCGCGGCGGCCGGCTTCGATCTCGGGTTTGTCCGCAGCGGCCGCATCCTCCAGGTCCCTTCGGACTACGGCACGATCGCCGCCGCGGTGGCCGCCGCCGACGGGGATACCATCCAGGTGGGGCCGGGAAACTTCTCCGAAACGCTGTCCATCTGCCGGTCGATCAAACTCGCCGGCGCCGGGAGGCAGGAAACGGTGATTCAGGGTTCGGTGCGCCTGGGAAGTGCCGTTGACCTGGAAGACTTGTCCATCGACGGGACTCTCGGGGCCGAGGGGATGGCCCATACGACCCTGCGCTGGCGAAATTGTGAGATCACGGCCCGCGGCGGCCTTCCAGAGCAGCGCGATGCGGTGAGCGTTTAGGGCGATTATCTGCTGATCGATGCCAGCGGTTCGACGTTTCGGGGCGCCCCGGGAGACGATGGCGGCATGGGTACCCCGGGTTCGACGCCCGCCGGCGGAGACGGTGGACATGGGATGCGGATCCAGGGGATCTATCCAGTGGTGCGCGGCGGGGCCTTTCATGGCGGAACTGGCGGGGATGGGGGCTTCTGCTTTTTTCAGGCCGGCGCCGGGGGGAGATGGCGGCTGCGGGCTCTTCATTGTGAGCATCGACGATGCGGACAGACTCCGGAGGCGGTGCGCCGGGACGCCGACAGCGATGGCGACGGTCGCATCGGGCTGCGGGATGCCGGTTTTGTGTTGAATCAGATCCTTGGCCAGTAGGCGACGGCGCCGCCGCGCCGGCGGGAGGCGCCGTCGGGCGGTGTGAACGGGCGTATTTTTCCTGCCGGATCGGGTACTGTGCCGGCTTTCGCGGCGATACGGCGTCAAGGTCTGCAAGCGGCTTGACTGGATTTTGATGATCTGATACGAGCAATGAACTATTTTAACATGATTGAAAATTTCCCGGAGGACAATACAGGCGTTGGTTGTGCGCCAGAAAAGATAGCCGGATTCTGAAAAGAGGAGTGCGTCGCCATGAAAGGTGCCCACTGAAACCCCAGTCGCCATATCAGGCGGGCGGGGTTTTGTTGTTTTCTGGATAAGAATGTATTGAAATGATGGGGTACTGATCGTCGCCTGCTGGAGTCGAATAGGGTCTGGCAGGGGCGGGTGATTCCAAATTCAAATCAAGATGCCACGAGAGCCGTCACCTCGGATATCACGATGCGTATCATGTTGAAGTGAAACTCGAACTGGCACACCAGGAAAGTGATGGTTGCAACCCAAGATTTCTAAAAAGGAGAAAATAATGATGAAATTAAAAAGGGTTTTTTGTTTGGGTATTTTCTTGATACTGTTGGGCGGCGAATCAGTATTAGGTGCATCATTTTCCTATTTCGATATCAATCATAGTATCTATGAAAGTGGAAACGATGTGTTTCGTATTTCTTTTGCGATTCGAAACGACAATGGCAGTATGATATATCAGGATGTTGTGAAAAATATTGAGCTGATTTATGATCCATCAAATTCAAGAATCAGATATAATACCGATAATGTCGTGTGTGAGACTGGACAACGATTTTCAGGACAATATGATTCAACCAAAGAAGAATTTGTATATTTCCCGGAAACTTTTATTGAGTATTATGGGCCAGTTGGAAGCTCGCTTCCCAGCGGCGAATATCTTTTAAGAGCGCTTGTCGATATACCCCCTTCAGGAGAGCAGTATATTGAAATAGCAAGGCAATGGGATTATTTTCCAGTCGTTTTGCCGGTGATAACATACAACTCGTTTGATATATCAAATGATGGTTCGGGTAATTTTCTGCTGAAATGGGATGCTCCGGAAGGTCTGAATGACACAACCCATTCGAGGATTTGTATAAAAGCTTATGATCAGAAGCGCTTTGTGGGGGATGTGTTTGTAAGAGGAGTGCCGACGGATCTGGGTCGGCTTTTTCTGCCTGCGGATATTGTGCAGCAGGTTGTCCAATGGGGTGGTGATTCCTATGGCATAGAACTCAATGTAAGAACAAATGACAGTAGAGAAAGAACCTATTCAAAAACGAAGGTGATCACATCATTAAAGGGCAATATTGTCGGAGATGTGAACAATGACGGCAAGATAGGGTTAGAGGAAGCGATAAATGCTTTACAGGTTTTATCATCTAAGGAGTAAAAGCATATGCTGAAGCCAAAAATTTTTTTGTCATTATTTGTTTTTATTGTAACCACCTTTTCGGCAACAAACCATATTAATGCTGAGGTAAATGGCGATTTTAATGGTAATCACCGATTTTCGCGGCACGGTTTACATATAAACTTTCCGGGCCCGCCGTTGCC
>CALJLV010000230.1 GCA_937982505.1 uncultured Desulfobacteraceae bacterium
TTCTACTACACGCCGCTTGCCGTAAAGGACGAGGATCTGAAGCTGATGCGCAAGATCGATGAGCTGTATCTGCAGCATCCCTGCTGGGGCAGCCGCTCCATGGTGCGTCAGCTCGGGCGCGAGGGCATCGTTGTCAATCGAAAGCATGTCCAGCGGTTGATGCGTCTGATGGGCATCGAGGCCGTATACCCCAAGCCGCACACCAGCCGGCCGCACCCTGAACACCGGATCTTCCCCTACCTGCTTCGCAACCTGACCATCGATCGACCCAATCAGGTCTGGGCCACGGATATCACCTACATCCCCATGGCCCATGGGTTCATGTACTTTGTGGCCGTCATGGACTGGTACAGCCGCAAAATCCTGTCCTGGCGGATTTCCAATACCCTTGAGCCCGACTTCTGTGTTGATGCCCTCCAAGAGGCTCTGAGTCGCTACGGACGGCCTGAAATCTTCAATACCGACCAGGGCGCTCAGTTTACCAGCAACGACTTTGTCAATGTCCTGAAGGACAACCAGACCGCCATCAGCATGGATGGCCGGGGCCGCTGCCAGGACAACATCTTTGTCGAGCGGCTCTGGTGGACCATCAAGCACCAGTACCTTTACCTGCATTCGTTTGACACCGGATCGGCCCTGCGCAAGGACCTCGGTGCCTGGATCGACTTTTACAACCACAACAGAGCTCATTCAGCTCTTGACAAAAGAACCCCGGACGAGGCTTACTTCGATTTGCCTCGTCCTTTCGCCGAGGCCGCCTGATGTCTTTTTACTTCAATATTTTCTTCTGCCTCTTAGCTTACCGCACTCATCAGGCTGTCCAGCCCTTGGGGTCCACCTCCGCAATGACGGCCGGCGACAACGAACCGATTCCGGCCATCATGTCATTTTTAGACAAGGTCAGCCATGCCTGCCTAGTCAAGATTGAAGTGGCCAACCATGCGGATGCCTATACCCTGTTTGAGTCCCTGAACAATCGCGGAATGCCTTTAACTGCCATAGATCTAATTAAAAACAAGCTCTTGGCCCGATTGGAATCCATTGAACCTGGAAAAGAGGATTACTATTTTAACCAGTGGAATCGGCTTTTGAGTTATTTAGGCGATGACTACACCATACAGGAACGCTTCTTTCGCCAGTATTACAACGCGTTCAAGGAAGATCTGAAGGCTGTCTACCAGGTGCCGGTGGCGACCCGCTCGAACCTGATGGCCATCTATGAAAAACTCATCAACAATGATGCCAAGGGATGCCTTCAAAAGATTTGTGACGCAGGCAAGCTTTACGCGCTTTTTTTGTTTCGAAACCAGGACGAAACACTGAATGGCCTGGAAAGACCTTTAAAGGATCTAGAACGGATTCAAGGAGCACCATCCTACTTGTTGTTGCTGTATTTACTCGTTTGTCGGGATAGTCTCGAATTGAAAGAGCAGCATTTGGCTGAAATTGTCAAATTGCTGGTGCGTTTCTTCGTCCGACGCAATCTTACCGATATGCCGCCGACCCGCGATCTGATACGGCTTTTTATGGCGATTATCGAGAGAATATCCGACCTGAAAGGGCAACAAATTGTTTCCGCCATTGCAGAGCATTTGGCTGGTGTTACCGCATCCGCCGAAGAATTTAGATTAAAGCTGGAGGGGCCGGTTTACGAGGAAAATGCCGGTGCTACGCGGTTCATTCTTTGTGCCTTGGCCGAGCAGGGGATGACCAAGGAGACTCTGGTTGACCTCTGGCGTGTTGAAAACAAACAGTTTGTATGGACCATAGAGCATATCTTTCCCCAAGGGGATAAAATACCGTCATCTTGGGTAAGTATGATAGCCGGTGGGGATGCCAAAAAAGCGGAAGAATATCAGCAAACTCATGTCCACACACTGGGCAATTTGACCATCTCTGGGTTTAACGCCACTCTTGGTAACAAGAGTTTTCAGGAAAAACGTGACCGAGCCAACCGGCAAGGTCTTCCTGTGGGATATAAAAACGGCCTAAAGTTGAATGAGGACTTGGCGAATGCGCAAAGTTGGAGTGTCGCGCAAATCGATGCCCGTACGGCCAAACTGGTTGATCAAGCGATGAATCTTTTTCGTCTTTAGGTACAGGGGCTGCCCTCTCTATTTTTCTTGGGTTTTGCCGATCTGGCTTTGAAAACAAGACATCGGGCGGAGTAAGACCATGAAATTCGAGGACTTCAGCGCCGGCACATACAGGCAGCAATACCAGTACAAAAGCTTCCTGCCCACCAAGATCAACCAAGAATGGAGCTGGGAAGACCCGCGGATCAACGTGCTGCTGGAAAAGGCCACCCGCGCGCTGGGCGAGTTGAATGCCTTTACGCTGATCGTGCCGGATGTGGACCTTTTCATCCGCATGCACGTCGTCAAGGAGGCCAACACTTCAAGCCGCATTGAAGGCACGCAGACCCATATCGATGAAGCCATCCTCGAAGAGTTGGAAATCAACCCCGAGCGGCGCAACGACTGGCAGGAGGTTCAAAATTACGTGCGGGCCATGAACACGGCCATCGACGAACTGCAACGCCTGCCGCTTTCCTTGCGGCTGCTGCGCAACACCCATGCGACCCTGATGCAAGGAGTGCGGGGGAGGGACAAAACGCCGGGGGAATTCCGGCGCAGCCAAAACTGGATCGGTGGGGCGTCACTGTCCGATGCCGTTTACATCCCGCCGCACCATTCGGACCTGCCCGCGCTGCTTTCAGACCTGGAAGCCTTTTGGCACAACGACCAAATTCAAGTCCCGCACCTGGTGCGCGTGGCCCTGAGCCACTATCAATTCGAAACCATTCACCCCTTTCTGGATGGCAACGGACGCATCGGCCGGCTGCTCATCACGCTGTATCTGGTCAGCCACCGTCTTCTGTACAAGCCATCTCTGTACCTGTCGGCCCACCTGGAAAAGCATCGGACCGGCTATTTCGACGCTCTGTCCAGAGTGCGGGAAGCCAACGATATGGGGCACTGGTGTCGGTTTTTCTTCCAAGCTGTGATTGAAACGGCTGAAAACGGGAAGGGGACCTTTCAGCGGATCATGGCCTTGCGGGATGAAACCGAAAAGCAGGTCGTGGCCCTGGGGCGCCGGGCGGAAAATGCAAGACGACTGATTCTCAGGCTTTACGGTTCGCCGGCCATTACGATTCAGGGGGCCATGCAGGAGCTTGGCTTGAAATACAACCCGGCCAACCAACTCATTGCATCACTTTGCGACTTGGGGGTGCTTAAGGAGATCACCGGATACCGGCGGAACCGGATTTTTGTTTTTGACCGCTATCTTCATCTTTTTCGACCGGATTCTGAGGTATAGATTTTTATATCTCATTTTAAAGCCGTAAAAGTGATATAAGCGCACCATATTTCAAAATAGCGGTTTGGATTTGGAGATGTTATGCCCACAATTGGCCAAAAGCTAATCAGCGCCATCCGCTCCGCCGCCGTGTTCAACCCCGATGTCCAGGCAGCGCCGGCCTGCATTCTCTGGCCTGATCGTGATCGGCAGTGGGAGGCGGTCATCCCTCGGCTCCAGGCCGAGCTGCCGGAGCTGTTTGTGCTCGGCGACTACGACCCCGAGCAGCGGGGAGAACCATGTTGATGGTCACTGCTATGAGGCCATTCCATGGTCACGCTAATGAGGCCACCTC
>CALJLV010000231.1 GCA_937982505.1 uncultured Desulfobacteraceae bacterium
GGGCCTACGAGACGGTGCTGATCGATGCGGACACGGCCAACGTGCGCATTCTCGGGCGGGTGGTCTGGCTCCAGCGGCGGGTCTGAAGGGTTTTCGGGCCCAACGGCTAATCTCTAAACGTTCTGAAAGTTGCACCCAAGTCCCGCCGGTACTTGACGAACCCGGCCTTGCGGGCCCCATAGCCCGCCTTTTCGAAAAAGGCGTGGGCCTGGTTGCGGAACGAGGCGCTCAGGAGCATGATCTTGGAGCAGTCGGCCGCCAGGGCCGCCCGCTCCAGGAAGGCCAGGAGCGCCGAACCGACCCCCTGCCGGCGGACCCCTTGTTCGACGACGACGTTCTCGATGAGCCCGAAGGGCTGCATCCCGTACATGGGATCGCGGCAGAGGCACAGCAGGGCGGTGCCGCCGACATCCCCCCGGTGGTCCGAGACCGCCAGGAGCGTGTTGGGGTCTTGCCGGATTTCCTCGATGCGTCCGGGCAGCACGGCCACGGGCCGCCCGGGCACCAGGAGCCGGTAGAGCGCTTCGATCCGAGGCGCATCCGCGGGGCGCGCCGTCCTGATGTCAAATCCCGCTTCCGCCATACCGCAAAGATGGTCTCTCCTTGACACCGGAAGGTCTTGGCCCGCTGGGCGGGCGCGATCTGACGCCCGATTCGCCGGGGGCTTTTCCCCCTGCGCCCCTGTTGAGGGTGAATTTCCGAAACTGCGGCCTAGTATCCGATATCCACCCAAAATTCAACGTCGCGCCGAAGAGAGGATTCGGCAAGAGACTTGACAATCAGTTGAAAAGGCTGAGAAAAGATGGTCTCACGGTTCAAAAAACGAAAACGACCCGCCCCCGGGGAAAGGATGACGGAATGCGCCAGAATGCCTGCAGCACGCGTGCTTGTGAGAACGATTCGGCCCAGGCCGTCTTCGACCGCCAGCGGGCCGCCTGTCTGGCCCGGCCCTTTCTGCCCTACGCGGAACGCTACGAGGCCCTGCTGGCCCTCGAGACCCTGCTCATCGACCACCAGGAGGCCATCGCCGAGGCCGTCCGCCAGGATTTCGGCCAGCGCAGCCGCCAGGAAACCCTGCTGCTGGACGTCTTTCCCACGGTCTCGGGCCTGGCCCACGCGCGCCGCCGCCTGAAGCGGTGGATGCGACCCCGACGCCGGCACACGTCTCTGCTCTTTGCCGGGGGCCGCAACAGGGTGCTTCCCCAGCCCAAGGGGATCGTGGGCATCGTGTCGCCGTGGAACTATCCGCTCCAGCTGGCCTTCAGCCCGTTGACCTACGCCCTGGCGGCCGGCAACCGCTGCATGGTCAAAATGGCGGCCAAGAGCCAGCATCTCTGCCGCCTGATGACCGAACTGACGGGCGCCGTGCTGCCCCGGGACCTGGTGGCGATCCTGCCCGGGGTGCCGGCGGCCGAGTTCACCGCCCTGGCCTTCGATCATCTGATCTTCACCGGCTCGCCGGCCTCGGGAAAGGCCGTGATGCGGGCCGCGGCCGAACACCTGACGCCCGTGACCCTGGAACTGGGAGGCAAGTCGCCCGCCATCGTGGCTCCGGATGTCGACCTGGCCACGGCGGCCGAGCGGATCCTCTACGGCAAGCTGATCAACGCCGGCCAGACCTGTATCGCGCCGGATTATCTCTTCCTGCCCCAAGGGCGGGTGGAGGCCTTCGTCGACCTGGCCCGGGGGGTGATCGCCCGCCGCTACCCGCGGATCGGATCCGCCGACTACACCGCCATCTGCGACGAAGCGGCCTACCGCCGGCTGATCGATACCCTGGCGGAAGCGGTGCAAAAAGGGGCGCGCATCGTCCACCCGGGCCCCGAATCCGAACCGGACGCCTCCCTGCGCAAGATCCCGCCGACCCTGGTGCTGGACGTCTCGGAGGACATGCGCATCATGCGCGAAGAGATCTTCGGCCCCCTGCTGCCCGTCATGACCTACCGCCGTATGGCCGAGGTCATCGCATACGTCAATGCGCGGCCCCGCCCGCTGGCCCTCTACCTGTTCACCGGCGACCGGGCACTCCAGGACAGGGTGATCCGATCCACCCTGTCCGGCGGGGTGGTGATCAACGACTGCATCCTGCATGCGGTCCAGCACGACCTGCCCTTCGGCGGGGTGGGCAACAGCGGCATGGGCCAGTACCACGCCTACGAGGGCTTTCTCGAATTTTCCAAGCTGCGCCCGGTCTTCACCCAGGCCCCGGCCACGGCCGTGTCCCTGATGCATCCCCCCTACGGCCGGATCTTCGAGCGGGTCTACCGCTGGATGATGCGGCTGCGCCACCTGTGATGGCCGCGCCTGCCATGCCACCGGTGGTGATCCCGGCCGGCCCCAGGACCCTCGGGAGGCGCGCCGTCGCGCCGTCGCCCGGGGTCGATCCGCCATGAGCAGGCCGCCGATGCACTGGCTGCCGGTGGCCCTGCTCTGGCTGGCGGCTCTGGCCGGCGCCGGGGCAGGGGGGGATTTTGCCACCGTCACCGGCCCCTGCGGATTCGTCTTTCCCCGGGATCACGGGGCCCACCCGGACCATCGCACCGAATGGTGGTACTATACCGGCCATCTGGAAAGCGGGGAGGGGCGGCGCTTCGGTTTCCAGCTGACGTTCTTCCGCCACCGGATCGCCCCCCCGCGGGACCGGGAACACTGGCCCGAGCCGGCCTCGGCCTGGCGCGGCGATCAGGTCTATCTGGCCCACGCGGCCCTCACCGACGTGGCCCAGCGCCGGCACCTGAGCGCCGAGCGGACCGCCCGCGAGGCCCTGGGGCTGGCCGGAGCGGTCCTCGAGGGCCAGACCGTGACGGTGCACCTGGGGCCCTGGCATGCCCGAATCGACGACGAGGGGCATCACCTGGAGGCCGAAACCGGGGATTTCGTCCTGTCCCTGGACCTGGCCCCCCTCAAACCCCCCGTGGCCCATGGGGACGGGGGCTACAGCCGCAAGGGAACCGAGGCCGGCCAGGCCTCGTGCTACTACTCCCTGACCCGGCTGGAGGCCCGGGGGCGGGTCACGGTGGAAGGCCGCGCGCACCCGGTGACCGGCCTGGCCTGGATGGACCACGAGTACAGCACCGCTCCCCTGGAGCCGGGGCTTGCCGGCTGGGACTGGTTCAGCCTTCAGCTCGGGGACGGCACGGAGCTGATGGCCTTTGTGCTGCGCCGGCCGGACGGGACCCGGCATCCGGCATCTTCGGGTACCCTGGTGGCACCGGACGGCCGCACCCGCCATCTGGCCGGCCCGGACCTCCTCGTGGAGGCGACGCGCCATTGGCAGAGCCCCCGCAGCGGCGGGCGCTATCCGGCCGGGTGGCGGCTGCAAGCACCCGGTCCGGGGCTGTCCCTGGAGATTTTACCGGTGGTGGACGACCAGGAGATGCGCACCCCCGGCAGCACCGGGGTGGTCTACTGGGAGGGGCTGGTGGAGGCGGCCGGACGCCGCGACGGCCGGCCCGTGAGCGGGCACGGCTACGTGGAGCTCACCGGCTATGCCGGCGCCTTCGATGCGCCCCTGTGAAACCGAATACATGACAACGATTACTTCTGAATTTTTTCAGCCATGTCCTGCAGCACGGCAGCTTCGACCACACGGCCAACAACTCCCTGAGCCAATTGCTGCCGAGTTTCCCCTTTGCCATGATCGGCGTCGGTCTGGCCGCTCCGGCCGCCATGAGCCACATCCCGGTGGTGGTGGGAAGCAGCTTCTTTTCCATCGATTTTTTTTACCACCGCCTGCCATTCAGCGCAGCGCCAGTCCGGCGGCGTTCATCAGGGGCAGCAGGACCTCGCGGCTGCGGCGGCCGGCATCTTCCGGCATGTCCACGTAAGGGTAGAGTTCCAGGCTGATGTCGCCGGCATATCCAAGGCGCCGCATGGCGGCGAAGACCGAAGAAAAATCGACGGCCCCCAGGCCGGCGATGAGGTGGTTGTGGGTCCGGTCGGCGGCGATGTCCTCGATGTGCACATGGCCGATCCACTGGAAGAGGGTTTCGAAGGCCGCGGCCGGATCCTCGCCGGCGCAGAAGAAATGGCCGACATCGAAGTTCAGTCCCACCGCCGGGGAGCGGATCTCGCGGATGAAGGGCAGAAACTCGCTGGTGCGCTCCAGGAGCAGGTTCGGTTCGGGCTCGATGAGCAGGCGCACCCCCAGGGCCTCGGCGGTGGGCATCACCCGGTCGAGTCCTTCGTGAAAAAGAGCCAGGGCTTTCTGGCGGCTCGTTCCATTCTCCAAGGGGCCGCCCGGAGGCACCGAGATGTTGCGGCACCCGAGCCGGTGGGCCACCCGCAGACAGGCCAGGGTGTGCTCGATACGCATCTGGCGGCGGGCCGCCTGGGTTTCGATCCAGGACGGCAGGTAGGTGTCCCCCACGGCAAAGAGGGTGAAGCTGTTCAGGTTGCTCACCTTGAGCCGGCAGCGGGCCAGGGCCGCTTCCACCGCGGCCAGGGCCGGCTCATCGAAGTCCGGCGGGTACAGGTGGGGCCGGTCGCCCATGATTTCCACCCCGCCGAAACCCAGCCGGGCGATGCGTTCGATGCTGTCGATGAGGGAAAATTTCACGAAGGCGTTGGTGCTGTAAGCAAAAATCATGGGGATGTCTCCTGCAGGCAGACCGCCGCCAGCCGGTCCAGGGCCGTCAACTGCTCGGCGAAGGTGAGGGGCGGGCAGGGGCCCACCGCCTTTTTGAAGTAGAAGCCCAGTTCGGGCACCGCCCCCCGGCGCCCGGCGCCCTGCAGGGCGGTCATCCAGCGGGCCAGATCGAGGACCAGGGGGGCCGCCAGGATCGAATCGCGGCCCTGCAGATCGATGCGCAGGCTCATGGGCAGCTCGAAGAGGCCCAGCAGGTCGATGACGTCCCAGGCCTCCTTGGCGTCTCCCCGGGGCGGGTAGTAGTCGATGCGCACCATGTGGGTGGATCGGCCGTAGCGCGCCCCGACCCGGTAGCCGAGGATCTCGTCCAGCAGCTCGGTCTTGTTGGCCACCTTGCCCGCGGCCCGCAGCGGATCGTCCAGGTTGGCCCCGTCGGCGTTGCCCAGGATGTTGGCGCTGTACCAGCCGTCCACGTTAAGACCTCGGGCCTTGAGGGCCGACGCCAGCGCCACCTTGAAATAGGTCTGGCCGGTCTTTCCGTCCCGGCCGGCCAGAGGGACCCCGGCCGCCTCGGCCGCCGCCAGGACGCAGGGGGCCTCCACCGCGTTGGGGGTGAAATTGACCACCGGAATCCGCGCCTGGATGGCGGCCAGCACGTAGGCCAGGTCGGGCAGGGCGCTGCCGTCGGCCTCGGCGGCCAGGGCGTCCAGGTCCCGATAGCGCGACAGGTCCTGGAGGGGGGCCGCCGGCAGCAGGTTGACCAGGACGGCCGGCGTTCCGGCAAAACGCCGGCGCAGCGAGGCCATGTCGGCGGCCAGCGCCTCTGTCTGGGCGGCCAGGGAGCGTCCGGGGTCGGGGGCCGCCAGCAGGGGGATCGCTGCGATGGCCTCGGCTGCCGGGGCCCAGAGGGACTCGGGCACCACCCCGTGGGCGGCCAGGGCTTCAACCAGGGGGCGTCTGGCCTGGTCCCATCCGGCCAGGTGGAAGTTTTCCGGCGCGGGCAGGCGCGGATAATTCTGGAAGGTGGTCAGATAGGGGCGGATCAGTTCCGGCCGCCGCGGCAGCAGGGCGGCGGCGGCGGCCAGGGTCGAACCGATGGCCCCGCCCAGGCCGGCCACCAGCAGCAAAACGGAGGGGGATGGGGAAGCGGACTCGGTTGTCATGCGTCTTTCCGGAGGGTTGGAGTTGGAGCGATCAGCACCCGAGCAGAAAACCTGAAAAACGGCCAAAAGTCAAATGCATCCTAAGGGCACGGGCGGGACACGGCAACATGTGACCCGCCCTCAGCCCGTGCCAGGCCGGGGGGTTGTGATCGATGGTCGCCATGGGCAAGGCCACCTCACCTCAGATGGTGGCGCCGGGGTCCAGGCGCCTCGCAGGCCGGGGGCGGCTTGCCGCCGCGGATCGCGGGGCCTCAGGGGCCGGGCAGGGCCGAGAGCTGTGCGGCCTCCATTCGCCCGCGGGCCTCGTCGACCCGCGAAAAGAGGATCAGGCCCACCACGAACAGGATCACCACCGAGCCGAGGCTCCAGCGGGTGGCCATCTGGCCGACGGCCTGGATCTGCTCGGGGCTGGGCGCCGCGGGCATCATCAGGCGCCGCGCCACCAGCCCCACCGTGCCCATGAGGGCCGGGCCCATGATGGCGGCGAATTTCCCCAGCATGTTGTAGAACCCGAAAAATTCGGCGGCCTTGTCCCGGGGGATGAGCCGGGCGTAGTAGGACCGGCTCAGGGCCTGGATGCCCCCCTGGACCAGGCCGATGACCACCGCCAGGATGTAAAATTCGTGGCGCGCCTGCATGCGGGTGCCCCAGAGGGTCACGCCGATATAGACGCCGATGGCCAGGTAGATGGCGCGGCGCACCCCCCATCGCTCTCCCAGGCGCCCGAAGGCCAGGGCCGCCGGAAAACCGACGAACTGCACGATGAGCAGGGCGACGATGAGATCGTTGGGGTCGAACCCCAGCGACATCCCGTAGTCCACCGCCATGCGGATGATGGTGTCCACCCCGTCGATGTAAAACCAGTAGGCCAGCAGAAAGAGGCCGACGGTTTTCAGGTGGCGCGTCTTGCGGAAGGTGTCGCGCAGTTGGGACAGACCGGCGCGCACAGCCGAGGTCCGGGTCTGGATTGGTGGGCCGCCGGGTTCGGGCACCCAGGCGATGGTGATCAGGGTGAAGCCCCCCCACCAGAGGGCCACCGAGAGAAACGAGAGGCGCACGGCCGTGCCCGGGTCCGGAATTCCGAAAAGGTCCGGTTTGAGCGTCATGAGCACGTTGATCAGAAAGAGCAGCCCGCCGCCGAGGTAGCCCATGGAAAAACCGAAGCTCGAGACCCGGTCGATGCGATCCTCGCCCACCAGGCCGGGCAGCAGGGCGTCGTAGAAGATGTTGGCCCCGGAAAACCCGATGGTCCCCATGATGTAGACGAAGATCGCCAGGGCCCACTGCCCCCGGCCCACGAGGAAGAGCCCGGCGGTGGCCAGGGCCCCCAGGTAGGCGAAACCGATCAGGAATTTTTTGCGGGCCGACCCGCGGTCGGCAATGGCGCCCAGCACCGGGGCCATCAGGGCCACGACGAGTCCGCCCATGGCATTGCCGAACCCGAGCTGGGCCGTGCTCAGGTTCACATCGGCGCCGTGGCTCCAGTACTGCTTGAAAAAGACCGGGAAAAAACCGGCCATGACCGTGGTGGCAAAGGCCGAATTGGCCCAGTCGTAGATGGCCCAGCCCCAGACGACACGCTTCTGTGGATTCATCGAGGAGGTCCTCACGGCGTTCCCGGGGGCGGGATGAACCCGCCCGGTGCGCAAACTTGCCGCCACCCATCATCGGCGCCGCCACGGCGCCCACTGGCTGTCGCCTTCCGGGTTCCAAGCCCGCTTGCGTGGAACGGCGAAGCACCACGGACCCACTATCAACCAAAGACCGGCGGCAATCAAGAGACAAATGGATTTGGCTTTTGGCGCCAAGTTCGCTATTCTGCCAGCCATCGCACCGCTCTTGATCACCCGGACGACCTTCCCGCGGCGGCATCCAATGGTTCCGGCCTGGCCGGAAAATGGCGTCGAAAACCGTCAGCACAAGGACCGAGACAGATGGTGGGGAACCTGTTGGGCAACAGACGCGCCGCCGGACCCGCGGCCGCGGCAATGGCCGCCGGCCTCCTGCTGGGCCTGGTCTGGCTGGCGGGGGCCGTTCCGGCCGGGGCGGAAAGCCCCGCCGATACGGTCCCTTCCGGAAAGCTGACCCTGGTGCAGGCCGTGGTCTGCGAACAGGTGGAGGGATTGGGACCCAAGAACCCGGCCGTGGCCTTTCCCATGGAACTGGGCGAAGTGGTCTGTTTCACCAACTTCGACCCGGTTCCGGAAGCCACCGTGATCTATCACCAGTGGTATTTCCGCGATGTTCCCAGTTCGCGGATCCGGCTGCGGCTGCGGCCGCCGCGATGGTCCAGCTTCAGCCGCATCCAGCTGCGGCCCGGGGATGCCGGCCCCTGGCGGGTGGAGGTGCTGGACGCCGATGAACGGCCCCTGGCGACCCTGCGCTTCAGTGTGGTGGAATGAATCGCCAATCCTTGAGACCGGACGAGGAGTCCTGAACCGGAATGGAAGCGATCGTTTTTTTCCTCAAAAGCTTGCGCTGGCAGGACATCGTCGATCTGCTGCTCAACAGCTTCATCCTCTTTCGGCTCTACGTGCTGTTCCGGGGGACCATCCTGATCCGGGTGATCACCGGTCTGGGCCTGCTCTGGATCGCCCAGCGGATCTCGGGGCATTTCGGCCTGATTGTCACCAGCTGGCTCCTGCAGGCCATCATCGCCGCCGGGGCCCTGATCATCATCATCGTTTTCCGCAGCGAGATCCGCAGCGTCCTTCAGGCCCGCAACCTCAAGGCCATCTTCTGGGGGGTGCCGCGCCATGCCCTGCAGACGCCGGTGGATGCCATTGTGGCGGCGGTCTACGAGCTGGCCCGGCGCCGGATCGGCGCCCTGATGGTGATCCCGGGGACCAAGGGCCTGGATGAGCTGGTGCAAAACGGCCTTGCCATCGATGCGGCCATCTCCAAGGAGATGCTCATCAGCGTCTTCTGGCCGGACAACCCCATCCACGACGGCGCGGTGATCCTGCGGGACGATCGCATCCAGCAGGCGGGCGCCATCCTGCCCCTTTCGCGGCGCGAGGATCTGCCGTCCCATTACGGGACCCGGCATCGCGCGGCGGCCGGACTCACCGAGGAGACCGACGCCCTGGTGGTGGTGGTCTCCGAAGAGACCGGACGGGTGGCCGTGGCCCGCAGCGGGCGGCTGGTGAGCATCGATGACAACCTGTCGCTGGCGCGCATGCTGGCCGAGCATACCGGCCGGGGCAGCGAGGTCCGCGCCGAGCCGCCGGCCCGGGAAGTCTTCAACTACGCCACGGCGGCCCTGGTGAGCCTTCTGGTGGTGGGCGGGGTGTGGTTCTCGTTTGCCCGGGGCCAGGAGACCCTCATGACCCTGGACATTCCTATCGACTATCTCAACCGCGGCACCGGCATGGAGATCATGGACGCGTCGGCCACCTCGGCCAAGCTGGACGTGAGCGGGTCGGGTCCGCTGATTCGGTCCCTGCGCCCCGAACAGGTCAAGGTCCAGGTGGATCTGGCCGGGATCGGGGCCGGGGTCAACACCATCGCGCTCAAGCCCGAGATGGTGCGTCTGCCCCCGGGGATCAAGCTCAAGAAGGTCGCCCCGGCCAGCCTGGAGGTGAGTCTGGATGCCATGGGCGAAAAGACGGTCCCGGTTCAGGTGGACTGGATCGGACCGCATCGGGCCGGCACCCGCCTGGCCTCGGCCCAGGTCAACCCCGCGCGGGTCAAGCTGGCCGGCAGCCAGCGGCTGCTGGCGGAAATAGACACCATCTACACGCAGAAAGTTTCCCTTAGCGGCCTGGAGTCGTCGGGCAGTCTGGCCGTGGGGCTGGCCCTGGGCGACGACGGACTGCGCGTCGCCCCGGGTGCCGCCGAGCGGGTGACCATCAGCTACACGGTCGAGCCGCGCCAGTAGCGCTGCCGGGGATCCATCCGCCGATGCCCGCACATCGGCGGCGGCCCCCATCTGAGGGTGCCTTTGTCAGGAAGGCGTACCGGCCGCCGGCGGTTCCGGCGCGGGCGGTGTTACGTTTTCCACCGCCGCCGGCCGCGGATGGCCCCAGCGGCCCGCGGTCCACTCGTAGACATACCCCATCTTGTCCAGCGCCATGTACCCCAGGGTGATCAGCACCGCCAGGGCGATCAGGGCCGGCCAGGGACTCTTTTTCTCCGCATAGGGGTCCTTGAAGTCCCGGCTGGCGCCTTCCGGCAGGCGGGCCACATGGGTCAGGACCCCGCCGAAGGAGACGTTGATCCAGGCCCGGGCGTTGAGGGCCCAGCCGTTGGCGTCCAGCAACGGCCCCAGGTTGCGCCGCCGCAGCTTCAGATAGGCCATGACCAGCGACGGCCCCGAGACCACCGCGATCAGGGCGATGAGGGCGCCGATGATGGCCAGGGGGCCCATCTTGATGATGCCCGTGACATAGGCCATCAAGGTGGCCAGGAAGGTACCGATGGCGCCAAAGGCGATGCCGATGGCGGCCACGGTGGCGATGTCGGGCTTTTTGACCTCGGCCGGCGCGCTCTTGTCCGCCGTGGCGGTCCGGGCCGCCGCGGCCTCCAGGCGGGCCGAGGAGGCCGTCTCGGCCGAACTGGCCCGTTTGGCCACCTGCTCTTCGATGAGCCGCACCAACTTCTTGTACGGGGACCAGAAGGCCTGGCGCAGGCTGATGGGATTGTCCACCACCTTGAGCACGGTGGCATCCCAGTCGCGTCCCTGCCGGTCGTAGAAGATGCCGTTGCGCCCCACCATCAGGTTGTCCGAATCGCCGTCGGTAAAGACCGCCGCGATCTGCATGGCGGCGGCGTCGATCTTGCGGGTGCAGTCGCAGTAGACCAGACAGGCCCCGGCCAGGGCCGCCAGGGAGGCATGCTTGGCGGCATCGGCCACCGGCAGGCACAAGTGGCAGCTGCGCTGGTCCAGATAGAGGGTGCCCACCTGGAAGATGGCGGCCTGGTCCGGATCGTAAAAATCCTTGAAATTGACGAAGTTGGTGCAGAGCCGGTACAGGTCGCGGTAAAAGTGGAGCAGCTTGTCCACGTCCGTGATGGCTTCGGCGTTCTCGGTTTCGGCCAGGTCCTGGCCGATGAGGTCCGTCAGGGCGGCGCGGACCCCGGAGGCCAGCATTTCCTTGACCCGCTGGATCCCCAGGGCCTCGACGCCGGCGCCGGCCTTTTCCTTCTGCCAGGCCTCGAAGGGGGCGATCCTGGCCTTCAGCTCGGTCCATTCGGCTTCTGCGAGCCGTTCGCGTTCGCCCAGCAAAGGCACCACCGCCGCCTGGCGCAGCCGCTCCATGGGATCCGCCCAGGCCGGATTGAGTCCTTCGCCCAGGGGCAAAGGGGCCTGGGCGGCGATGCGGGCCAGGGGCAGGGCGGCGATCTCGGCGCTGGTGAGGGTCAGGTCGGCGGCGGCCAGTTCCAGGTAGGCCGCCTCTTCGCGGTTCAGGGCCTGGGTGGCGCGCGGATCGAAATGGGCCAGGCGGCAGCGCGCGAAGTAGTCCTCCATTTTGGCGGCCACGGCCTGGACGGCCTGGCTGGCCGCCTGGGTGGCTTCTCCCAGGACGAGAATCTTCGGGTCGGCCTCCGGTTTGGCCCGCCAGGCGCAATAGGCCTCGGCTTCGGCAAAAAAGGCGTCCACCAGCCCCTGATCGATCCCCGGTTCGCCCGAACGGTCGCTGCGACCGCCCAGGGTGGCGATGATGGCTTCGATGACCGCGGCCGTTTCCGGGTTCGGCGCGGTCTTGGCGGTGATGATGCCGTCCCCGTTGAAGGGAGACTGGAAGATGCGCTGGAGGTCGGCGGTGTCGGCCGCTTCGATGCTGACCGCCTCCGGCTTGCCCAGGTTGGCCAGGATGCGGCGCATGGACTTGACGATCCGCTGGCCGGCGGGGGTGGTGTCGTCCACGGCCTCCAGGGGCAGGCGGGCCGGGCCGCGGATCAGGTCGTCGGGGTTCCTGAGCAGGCTGCCGGCCCACTGGACCGCGGCGATGAGCTCCGGGGCGCGCACCCGGCCGTCCTGGTCGGTGTCGATGTAGCCCAGGGTGCGGGGGTCGAAATGCAGTCCCCCGGCCGGGCAGGCCAGGGCCACCCAGAGCTTCTGATCCAGGCGGTCCAGGGCCATGAGATCCTCGCCGCGGTCCAGCTTGACCTGATCAAAACCGCCGGCTCGGAAAAAACGCCATTTGTGCGCAGACGCTGTTGGGTCTCCCATCCAGATCCTCCTTGGCCCCAGGCCGTTTTGAATTGATCCGATCTTCCCGTAAACAGGCTGCCGTCTGGCCGCCTCACAGCCGGCAGGTGCGAATTTCAGTGACAATGATCCCCTTGGCGCCGATCCGGGACAGGCGGTCCATGATCGGGTTGACCTCGCGGCGGGGGCTCATGGCCTTGACCGCCACCCATCCCTGGCGGCTCAACGGGGCTATGGTGGGCGATTCGATGCCCGGCGTGATCGCACAGGCCACCTCCAGCATGGCCTCGGGGACATCGTATTCCACCATGACGTATTCACGGGCGGTGACGATTCCCTGCAACCGGTCGACGAAGCTGCGGGCGTCGGGATCTTCGAGCATCTCGGCGCCGCGGGCCAGCAGAACCGCCTGGCTCTCCACGATGGGATCGCCCAGGGTTTCGAGGCCGGCCTCGTGGAGGGTGCGGCCCGATTCCACCACGTCGGCGATGGCGTCGGCCACGCCGAGCTGGATGCTGATTTCCACCGCGCCGTCCAGACGCACCACGGCGGCCGTCAGGCCGCGGCGGTCCAGGTCGGCCTGGACCAGGCTGGGAAAAGCGGTGGCGATGCGCTTGTGGGCCAGGTCGGCGATCCGATGACCGCTGCCCCGGGGTCCGGCGTAGTAAAACCGCGAGCGGCCGAAGCCCAGGGCCAGCAGTTCGGTGACCCGGGCCCGGCTGTCCAGGGCCAGATCCCGGCCCGTAATGCCCATCTGCAGGACCCCGCTGCCCACGTAGACGGCGATGTCCCGGGGCCGCAGGAAGATGAATTCCACCCGGTGCTCGGGGTCCCGGACGATCAGTTCCCGGCCGTAGCGCCGGCAGGCGTAGCCGGCTTCGCGCACCAGGCGCACGGCCTCTTCGGAAAGCGCGCCTTTGTTGGGCAGGGCGATGTGGAGCATGGGGGCCTCTCGGGTCCGGGCGCTGGAAGGGTCCGGCATTGCCGTCCGCCAGGGCCGTCGCGGCTTCGGCCGCCTGGCATTGCTGGGTTGTTACAGATGCCGATAGACGTCCGCCGGCTCCAGGTCGCAGGCGATCATCATCACCTGGATCTGATAGAGGAGCTGGGAGATCTCCTCGGCGGTGCGTTGCCGGCCTTCGTGTTCGGCCGCCAGCCAGACCTCGCCGGCTTCTTCGAGAATCTTCTTGCCGATGGCGTGCCGGCCGGCCGCCACGGCTCGAACGGTTCCCGAATCCGGTTCCTGGCGGGCCACTTTTCCCTTGAGTTCGGCAAAGAGGGCGTCGAAGGTTTTCATGGTCGTTTTCCCGTCATCGGCAGACGCAGCATCCGGCGCACCTCGTCGGCGCGCCGCACGGCGTGCGACGGATGGCTGGTGTTGGAGAGGGTCATGAGGTGGCGGGCCGCCGCCAGGGGATCTTCAGCTCGATTTTTCAGCGCCAGGCGATACCAGTGGGGCATCTGTTCATGGTAGCAGGCGGTCAGCGCCCCGGCGTATTCGCGCACCTCGGCCTGCCAGCGGAGATCGCCGGCGCCTGCGGGGGCTTCGAGGGCCCGGCGGATGCGCGCTCTGAGGAGGTGGTAGCGCAGCAGGGGGCGGATCACCAGGCGGGCCAGCACATAACCGAAGGAGCCGACCAGAAAGCTCAGCAGGGCGGCCCACACGATGGGTTTGGACAACCATTGAAGAATCATGGTTCAGGCCGCCGAAGGCGCCGGCGATCTCCTTTCTCTGACCCGCCACTATAGCCGCTGGGGTGCTGAAAAGCAATCGCGCACCGATCAGATCCCCCGTCGTTGGCGCTTTTCGCGATGGCAGGACAGAGAGGACGGATGACCAGATAGCGGAGGGGAGACAGGAGAGAGGAGGGCATCCCGCAGCGCCAGGCCGAGCCTGCGGGGCCTGGTGAATGAACGGGGGCGGCCGTGAGAATGGCGTTCCCCCGCGCTAAAGCGCATCCCCCTGTGAGAGGTCGGCCGATCCCGGGCAGCGGTGAGTCCCCACCGGTTTGCCGGGGGCCTGGACCTTGCCGCGGCGGGCCGTTTGACGGCCCTTTACATTTTGGGGGCATGGCTTATTATGGTCCAATTTCGCGAGGGAAGGAGGAGATCCGTGGCCATGACACTCAAGCTGGATGTGCCCGACGATCGTCTGGGGATTTTTCAGCGCATGAAACAGATCGGAAGAGCACACGTCTGAACTTCAGTTACGTCAGTCAATCTCGTATGCCGTCTTCTGCTTGAAAAAAAAAAAAAAAA
>CALJLV010000232.1 GCA_937982505.1 uncultured Desulfobacteraceae bacterium
AGATTGACTGACGTGACTGGAGTTCAGACGTGTGCTCTTCCGATCTCGCAAACTCTTCAAGCAGAAGGGGACCGGCCGCGCCCGGCGCGGGGATATCAAGAGTCCGGTACTGCGCGGCGGCGGGGTGGTCTTCGGTCCGGACGGACGCCAGTACGTGCAGAAGGTGCCCAAGAAGGTGCGACGGCTGGCCCTCAAGATGGCGCTGTCGAGCAAACTGGCCAACCAGGCCCTGACGGTACTGGACCGCTTCGCCCTGGAACGCGCCAAGACCCGCGACTTTGTGGCCGTGATGCGCACCCTCCAGTTGGGCAAAGTGCTGATTGTCACCGACGCGTCCAACCAGAACCTGGAACTCAGCGCCCGCAACGTGCCGGGGGTCAAGGTGATGCGCGCCGAGGGGCTCAACGTCTACGACGTGCTCAAATACGACCGGTTGCTGCTCCTCGAACCGTCGCTGGGTCTGATCGAGGGGAGGCTTTCATGAACGCATACGACATCATCATCCGGCCGGTGATTACCGAGAAGGCCACGGCCCAGAAGGAGAGCGCCAATCAGGTCTCCTTCGAGGTGGCTCGGCGGGCCAACCGGGTGGAAATCAAACAGGCGGTGGAGAAGATCTTCAGCGTTCACGTGGCCGCCGTCAACACGGTCCATGTGAAGGGCAAGATCAAGCGGCGCGGACGCATCGTCGGCAAGCGCAAGGACTGGAAGAAGGCGATCGTTACCCTGATGCCGGGGCAGCGGATCGGATTCTTCGAAGGAGCCTAAAGCAGGGGAACGAAGCATGGCGATCAAAAAAGTCAAACCCACATCGGCCGGACGCCGATTCCAGACTTACATCGAAGCCGAACAGCCGTCGGCCGCCGGTCCCGTCAAGGCCCTGTGCCGCCGCCTGACCAAGCGCGCCGGCCGCAACAACCACGGCCGGATCACCAGCCGCCACCGCGGCGGCGGGCACAAGCGGCACTACCGGGTCATCGACTTCAGGCGCGACAAGACCGGGATTCCGGCCCGTGTGGCCAGCATCGAATACGATCCGAACCGCAGCGCCCGCATCGCCCTGCTCAACTACGCCGATGGCGAGAAGCGCTACATTCTGGCACCGTCCCAGCTATCGGTGGGCGATACGGTGCTGGCCGGGCCGGGGGCGGATATCAAGCCCGGCAACACCCTGCCGTTGAACGCCATCCCCCTGGGAACGCATATCCACAACATTGAGATGCGCCTGGGCAAGGGAGGACAGATGGTCCGTAGCGCCGGCACCTTCGCCCAGCTCATGGCCAAGGAAGACCGCTACGCCCTGGTGAAGCTGCCTTCGGGCGAGGTGCGCATGGTGCTGGGCGAATGCAGCGCCACCATCGGCCAGGTGGGCAACGTGGAAAAGGCCAACATCTCGCTGGGCAAGGCCGGGCGCCGGCGATGGCTGGGGCGCCGTCCCCGGGTGCGCGGCGTGGCCATGAACCCGGTGGACCATCCCATGGGCGGCGGCGAGGGTCGCTCGTCTGGCGGCCGGCACCCGTGCTCCCCCTGGGGCCAGCCGGCCAAGGGCTACAAAACCCGGCGCAAGACCAAGAACCGCGGTCTGATCGTCAAGGAACGTACCAAGAAATAATCCCGCCCCGGGCGGTTTGCCGCCGCCCTTGCGGTCCGATTCGCAGGAGAAGCTATGCCACGGTCGTTGAAGAAAGGTCCATACGTCGTAACGAGGCTGCTCAACCGGGTGCTGGTCGCCCAGCAGAGCCGCAGCAACCGGGTGATCAAGACCTGGTCGCGGCGTTCCACGATCGTGCCGGAGATGGTCGGCCTGACGCTGGCCGTGCACAACGGCAAGAAGTTCATTCCGGTTTTCGTCACAGAAGACATGGTGGGCCATAAACTGGGCGAGTTTTCGCCCACCCGCACCTTCTACGGTCATGCCGGGGACAAGAAGTCCAAACTTAAGAAGTAAGCCATAAAGAAAGAGGATACCTGCTATGGAGGTCAAGGCGGTCAGCAGATACCTGCGCATTTCGCCACAGAAGGTCCGGATGGTGATCGGCGCCGTAAAGGGCCAGCCGGTGGAAGCCGGGCTCGATCGGTTGCGCTTCATGCCCAGCAAGGCGGCCCGGCTCATCGAAAAGACCCTGCGCAGCGCCATGGCCAATGCCGACCAGGTGCACAGCCTGGACGTCGATCGGCTGGTCATTCGCAACATCAGCGCGGATTCCGGGCCGACCCTCAAACGCTTTCGGGCCCGGGCGCGCGGTCGTGGCACGCGCATCCTCAAGCGAACGTCGCACATTACCGTCACACTTGCCGAAAAAACGGCATAACAAGGGGAGGACAGCTTGGGCCAGAAAGTTAATCCCGTCGGGCTGAGACTGGGGATCATCAAATCGTGGGAGTCCCGTTGGTATGCGGATCGGCGCCGGTATGCCGACTACATTTTCGAGGACCACAAGCTGCGCCAGTTTCTCAAGCGCAAGCTGAACCACGCGGGGATTTCGCGTATCGAGATCGAACGGTCCGCCAGTCGTGTGCGCCTGCGGCTCTACACCGCCCGGCCGGGCATTGTGATCGGCAAGAAGGGCAGCGAGATCGCCGCACTGAAAAAGGAGCTGGAGAAGATGGTGGGCCACGAGGTGCTCATCGACATCCAGGAGGTGCGCAAGCCCGAGGTGGACGCCCAGCTGGTGGCCGAAAACATCGCCTCCCAGATCGAGCGGCGGGTCGCCTTCCGGCGGGCCATGAAGCGCGGCATCCAATCGGCCATGCGGTTCGGTGCCGAGGGGGTCAAGGTGATCTGCAGCGGACGGCTCGGCGGCGCTGAGATGGCGCGGCGCGAGCAGTACCGGGAAGGACGGGTGCCGCTGCACACCCTCCGCGCCGACATCGATTACGGATTTACCGAGGCCCGCACCACCTACGGCGCGGTGGGGGTCAAGGTCTTCATCTTCAAGGGTGAAATTCTCAAGCAAGAAGCTGTGGGCGCGGGCGCGCAGTAAGGAGTCGGCAAGATGCTCAGTCCCAAGAAAGTCAAATACCGCAAGGTTCAAAAAGGCAAAATGCGCGGTACGGCCCAGCGCGGCGGGCGCCTCAGTTTCGGGCAGTTCGGGCTGCAGGCCCTGGAGTGCGGCTACATCACCGCCAAGCAGATCGAGGCCGCCCGTATCGCCATGACCCGTCACGTCAAGCGCGGCGGCAAGATGTGGATCCGGATCTTCCCTGACAAGCCCATCACCAAGAAGCCGGCAGAAGTGCGCATGGGCAAGGGCAAGGGGGCACCGGAAGCCTGGGTGGCCGTGATCCGGCCCGGCCGCATCCTCTACGAGATGGAGGGGGTATCGCGCGAACTGGCGGCCGAGGCCCTGCGCCTGGCGGCGCATAAGCTGCCGCTCAAGACCCGTTTTGTGGAGAGGGGGGTGGTGCTATGAAGGCCAGCCAGATTCGCGAACTGACTGCCGAGGAGCTGGCGCGCAAGGTCGAGGAGCTCAAACAGGAACTGTTCAACCTGCGCTTTCAACATGAGATCGGCCAACTGGAAAGTCCGCAGAAGATCAAGCAGACCAAGCGCGACGTGGCCCGGGTGCTGACCCTCCTGCGCCAGCGCGAGCTGGAAACAACCGCCAACTGAGACGATACGGGACCATGAAAACGCAAGGAACGAGAAAACAACTGATCGGAACGGTCGTCAGCGACAAGATGGAAAAGACCGTGACGGTGAAGGTCGAGCGCCTGGTCAAGCATCGCATGTACCACAAGTACGTCCGGCGCCAGTCGACCTTTGCGGCCCACGACGAACTCAACGCGTGCCGACCCGGCGACCAGGTGCTGATCATCGAATCCCGGCCGCTCAGCAAAACCAAGAAATGGCGCGTCAGCAAGATCCTGCAAAAAGCGGTATAGGCAGGACAAGGAGTGCGAAGAGATGATCCAGACAGAGACCAAACTGACCGTCGCCGACAACAGCGGGGCCAAGGTGCTGCACTGCGTCAAGGTGCTGGGCGGATCGCGGCGGCGCTACGCCAGCATCGGGGATATCATCGTGGTGAGCGTCAAGGAAGCCATCCCCAACGCCAAGGTCAAGAAGGGCGATGTGATGAAGGCCGTGGTCGTGCGGACCAAGAAGGAAATCCGCCGCCCGGACGGGTCCTATATCCGGTTCGATGAAAACTCCGCCGTGCTCATCAACAACCAGCGCGAGCCCATCGGCACGCGCATCTTCGGACCGGTGGCCCGCGAACTGCGTGCCAAGCGCTTCATGAAGATCATCAGCCTGGCGCCCGAGGTGCTTTGAGACGCCATTGGGACAGCGGGGGAAGCTCCATGTATCGTGACAAGTGCAAACTGAAAAAAGACGACAAGGTCAAGGTCATCGCCGGCAAGGACGCGGGCAAGATCGGCCGGGTGCTCAAGGTGAACCGTAAAAAGGACCGTATCCTGGTCGAGAACGTCAACATCATCAAGCGTCACCAGCGCCCCAGCGCCAAGAACCGCCAGGGCGGAATCGTCGAATCCGAGGCGCCGCTGCACTGGTCCAACCTGATGCTGATGTGCAACAAGTGCATGGCCCCGGTGCGCGTGAAGATGCGTGTGCTGGAAGACGGCAAGAAGAAGCGGATCTGCCCCAAGTGCAACGAGCTGATCGACGCCTGAGCGAAGCCCGGAGGTAGGTATGGGAAGTATGAGGGATTTTTACGAACGGGAAGTCAGCCCCAAGCTGGTCGAGACTTTCGGCTATCGCAACCGGATGCAGATCCCGAAGCTGGACAAAATCGTGGTCAACATCGGACTGGGCGAGGCGATTCAGAACATCAAGCTGCTTGACGCCGCGGTGGAGGAGTTGACCGTGATCTGCGGCCAGCGGCCGGTGATCACCCGGGCCAAACGCTCCATTGCGGCCTTCAAACTGCGCGAGGGAATGCCCATCGGCGCCATGGTGACCCTGCGCCGGGAACGGATGTACGATTTTCTCAACAAGCTGGTGAATGCGGCCCTGCCGCGGGTGCGCGATTTCCGCGGCGTCTCCGGAAAGGCCATGGACGGTCGGGGCAACTACACCCTGGGAATTCGCGAGCACGTGATTTTCCCGGAGATCGATTACGACAAGGTCGAGAAGATCAAGGGCATGAACGTGACCATCGTCACCACGGCCCGCACCGATGCCGAGGGCAAGGAGCTGCTGCGACTGCTCGGCATGCCTTTTCGCAACTAGCTGCTCGGCCCCGGCCCGGAGCACTGGCGCACCGGAGCCGCTCGCCACAGGAGGACGCTTTGGCAAAACTCGCTTTGATGTTGAAGGCAAAAAGAACGGCCAAGTTCAAGGCTCGGCAATACAACCGCTGTCCGATCTGCGGCCGGCCGCGGGCCTATATGCGCAAATTCGGGCTCTGCCGCATCTGTTTCCGCAACATGGCCTCGCGCGGCCTGCTGCCCGGGGTAACCAAATCTAGCTGGTAAGGGCGGGCCGCGCCCGAACCTGCCGGGATATCAAGACAGAGATCAGCCAAACGGAGACCAAGATGACGATCAGTGACCCGATCGCGGACATGCTGACACGGATTCGCAATGCCGCCAAAGCCAAATTCAGCAGCGTGGACATCCCGGGGGCCTCGGTCAAGACCGAAGTGGCCCGGGTGCTGCGCGACCAGGGCTTTATCCGCAACTACAAGTTCATCAAGGACGACAAGCAGGGGATCCTGAGGATCTACCTGAAATACGGCGGCAACGGCCAGCAGAGCGCCATTCTCGGGCTGGAGCGGGTCAGCCGGCCGCGGCGCCGGGTCTATCTCAAAGCGGACGAGGTGCGCCCCGTATTGCACGGCATGGGCATCGCCATCCTGTCCACCTCCCGCGGCGTGATGGACGACCAACGGGCCCGGCAGGAAAAGATCGGCGGAGAACTGCTCTGCCGAGTGTGGTAGACAGCGCCGCGGGGATGACGCGCTGGGCGCCGGAACCTGATTCAGGAGTGAAGGAGACAGGCATGTCGCGTGTAGGAAAGAAACCGATACCGATTCCGCCCAAGGCTGAGGTGGACTGGGCCGACCAGGTCTTCACGGTCAAGGGCCCCAAGGGCACGTTGACCCGGGCGATTCATCCGGAGGTGGACCTGAAGATCGACGCCGGTCTGATTCAGGTCCTGATCCAGGGCAGCGAAAAGGGAAAAAGGGCGCTTCAGGGATTGACCCGCAGCCTGGTGGCCAATATGGTGACCGGCGTTTCTCAGGGCTTCGAGCGCGTTCTCGAGATCAACGGCATCGGGTACCGGGCCGCCATCAAAGGATCGAGCATCGAGTTCAACCTCGGGTTCTCCCATCCGGTGATCTTCGATCTGCCCGACGGGATCAGTGCCCAGATGGATAAGAACCTGCTGCGGCTCCAGGGGATCGACAAGGAAGCCCTGGGCCATGCGGCGGCCTCGATCCGGCGCCTGCGGCCACCGGAGCCTTATAAGGGCAAGGGCATCAAGTTTGCCGAGGAACACATCCAGCGCAAGGCTGGCAAGACCGGGACGAAATAAGGGTCTTCATTCCTACGAGGATTACGATGGACGATAAAAAAGCGGCGCGCTTAAAACGCAAGCAACGGATTCGCAAGAAGGTCGGCGGGACCGCCGAAAGACCTCGTCTGAGCGTCTTTCGCAGCGCCCGGCATATCTACGCCCAGGTGATCGACGACAGCTGCGGGCGGACCCTGGTGGCCGCCTCGAGCCTGGAGGCCGGGGTTCGCGCCCTGCCGCGCTTCGATAGCAAGGTGGCCCTGGCCACGCACATCGGCCAGGTGTTGGCCGAGCGGGCCATGGCCCAGGGGATTCGCAAGGTGGTGTTCGACCGCAACGGGTTTCTCTACCACGGGCGCATCAAGGCCGTATCCGAAGGCGCACGCAAGGCCGGGCTGGATTTTTAGGCGCCCTCGGCAGCGAAGGAGGCAGTCCCTTGTTAAAGCATCAGGATGCAAGTGAAATTCAATTGATCGACAAGGTCGTGCACATCAACCGCGTGGCCAAGGTGGTCAAGGGTGGGCGCCGCTTTTCGTTCAGCGCCATCGTTGTGGTGGGCGACGGGAACGGATCGGTGGGTATCGGTCTGGGCAAGGCTGGAGAGGTGCCCGAGGCGATCCGCAAAGGGGTCGAAAAGGCCAAGAAGGCCATGATTCAGGTACCCCTGGTGGAAGGAACGATCCCCTTCGAGATCCAGGGCAAGTTCGGCGCCGGTCGAGTTCTGCTCAAACCGGCCTCGGCCGGTACCGGGCTCATCGCCGGCGGCGCCGTGCGCGCCGTGCTGGAGGCCGCAGGGGTGCAGAACGTGCTGACCAAATGCATGGGGACCCACAATCCGCACAACGTGGTCAAGGCCACGATAGAGGGCTTGAGCCGGCTGGAAAGCCGCGAGCAGGTGGCGGCCCGCCGCGGCCGCAAACCCCAGGAGTTATCATCCTAAGGCAGCGAAGGACGGTTCGTCATGGCAGGCAAAGTCGAGGTCACACTGGTGCGCAGCATGATCGCAAAGCCGGAGAAGCAGCGCCGCGTGCTGCAGGGAATGGGATTGACCAAGCTCAACAAGACGGTTTCGCTGGAGGATACCCCGGCGGTGCGCGGCATGATCCAGGCCGTCGTGCATATGGTGAAGGTCAAGGAGACGGGAATATGAAGCTCAGTGATCTCAAACCGGCCCCCGGTGCCCGTCAGGCCCGCAAACGGGTCGGACGCGGGTCCGGAAGCGGCCTCGGCAAGACGGCCGGCCGCGGCCACAAGGGCCACAAGGCCCGCTCTGGCGGCAACACGCCGCCGGGCTACGAGGGCGGTCAGATGCCGCTGCAGCGGCGTCTGCCCAAGCGCGGATTCAAGAACCTTTTTGCCGCCGAGATCGCGGTGGTCAACGTGGGCGACCTGCTTCGTTTCGAGGCCGGCCAGGTGGTGGACAGCGCCGAACTGCTGCGCAGCGGCCTCGTCAAAGGCCGCTGGGACGGCATCAAGCTGCTGGGCAACGGAGACATCGATCGGCCCTTGACGGTGCGGCTGCACCAATTCAGCCAGAGCGCGCGGGCCAAGATTGAGGCCGCGGGCGGCACGGTCGAGGTCGTAACGCCATGATCGGCAGCGGTTTCGGCAACATCTTCAAGATCCCGGAACTCAAACGGCGCATCTTCTTCAGCCTGGCGTTGCTCATCGTCTATCGCATCGGGGTGCATATCCCGGTGCCGGGGGTCGATGCCGTGGCCCTGGCCTCCTTTTTCGACAAGGCCAGGGGGACGCTGCTGGGGCTGTTCGACATGTTCTCGGGCGGGGCCTTCGAGCAGATGTCGGTCTTTGCGCTGGGCATCATGCCGTACATCAGCGCTTCGATCATTCTCCAGTTGCTCACCGTGACCGTGCCGCACCTGGAACGGCTCAGCAAGGAGGGCGAACAGGGGCGCAAGAAGATTACCCAGTACACGCGTTACGGGACCATCGTTTTAAGCATCATCCAAGGATTCGCCATCGGGGTCGGGTTGGAGAGCATGAGCTCCCCCGGGGGCGCTCCGGTGGTCATCGATGCGGGGTGGTCCTTTCGGCTCATGACGGTGGTGACCCTGACCGCCGGCACCGCCTTCATCATGTGGCTGGGCGAACAGATCACCGAGCGGGGCATCGGCAACGGGATCTCGCTGATCATCTTCGCCGGGATCGTCTGCCGGCTTCCCACGGCCATGGCCAACACCTTTCGGCTTCTGTCCACTGGAGAAATCGCCATCTTCCTGGTGCTGCTGCTGGTGGTGCTGATGGTGGGCGTGGTGGGGGTGATCATCTTCGTGGAGACCGCCCAGCGGCGCATCCCGGTCCAGTATGCCAAGCGGGTGGTGGGACGGCGCATGTACGGGGGCCAAAGCACGCACCTGCCGCTGAAGATCAACACGTCGGGAGTGATTCCGCCGATCTTCGCTTCGTCGATCATCATGTTTCCGGCCACCGTGGCCAATTTCATCAACGTGCCCTGGATCCAGACCATCGCCGGGGCCTTTCGGCCGGGCCAGTGGGCCTACGAACTGCTCTACGTGGCCTTTATCTTCTTTTTCTGCTTCTTTTACACCGCCGTGACCTTCAATCCGGTGGATGTGGCCGAAAACATGAAGAAGCAGGGGGGCTATATTCCGGGGATCCGGCCCGGCAAGCGTACGGCGGACTATATCGACCGGGTCCTGACGCGCATCACCCTGGGGGGGGCGATCTACGTCTCGGCGGTCTGCGTCCTGCCGTCGCTTCTGATCAGCCAATTCAACGTCCCCTTCTATTTCGGCGGTACCGCCCTGCTCATCGTGGTCGGCGTTTCCATCGATACCATCGCTCAGATGGAATCCCATATGCTCAGCCGGCACTACGAAGGGTTTCTCAAGAAGGGGGCGGCGCGCGTCAAAGGACGCTACTAGCCTCGAGGCAGCGGGGAGAGTGACCGCCCCGGCGCGCGCCCCAAGACAGGAGAGAGTTTATGGCCAAGGAAGAGCCGATCCGGGTCGAAGGAAGGGTGCTGGAGACACTGCCCAACGCCATGTTTCGCGTCGAACTGGAAAACAAGCATCAAGTGCTGGCCCACATTTCCGGCAAGATGCGCATGCACTTTATCAAGATTCTGCCCGGCGACAAGGTGACGGTGGAGTTGTCGCCCTATGACCTGAGCCGGGGACGGATTACGTACCGGTCAAAATAGGCACGGCGGCCTCGGTATCCATCCCGGCGGCCGCTCAAAGGAGTGACGGCGCATGAAGGTAAGAGCTTCGGTCAAAACAATCTGCAGCAAGTGTAAAATCGTACGCCGCAAGGGCGTCATCCGGGTGATCTGCGAGAACAAGCGCCACAAACAGCGGCAGGGATAGGAGGCAGAGCGTTGGCAAGAATCGCGGGCGTAGACTTACCCAAGCGGAAGCGGGTCGAGATCGGATTGACCTATATCTACGGGATCGGTCGGACCACTTCACAAACCATTCTGGCCCAGTTGAACATCGACCCGGACACCCGGACCGATGACCTGACCGCGGAGCAGATCAACGACATCCGCAAGGTCATCGACGGCAGCTTAAAGGTCGAAGGCGAGTTGCGCAGCCAGGTCTCGATGAACATCAAGCGTCTCATGGACCTGGGCTGCTATCGGGGGCTGCGGCACCGCAAGGGGTTGCCGGTCAACGGGCAGCGCACCCATACCAATGCGCGTACGCGCAAGGGACCGAAGCGGGCGGCCGTCAAGAAGAAGGGCGGACCGGGCAAGAAGTAACCGTACACCACGAGGGCGATGATTCATGGCCAAGCGAGTTCGTACCAAAAAGAAGGAAAAGAAGAATATTGCGACTGGAGTGGTGCATATCCAGTCGACCTTCAACAACACCATCGTCACCATCACCGACCCGGCGGGCAATGCCGTGTCCTGGTCCAGTTCCGGCGTTCAGGGGTTCAAAGGGTCGCGTAAAAGCACGCCCTTCGCGGCCCAGCTGGCGGCCGAGGACGCGGCCAAGAAGGCGGCCGACCACGGGATGCGCAGCGTCGAGGTCTATGTCAAAGGGCCCGGTTCCGGGCGGGAATCGGCCCTGCGGGCCCTGCAGGCGGCAGGCTTCACCATTACCGCCATCAAAGACGTCACTCCGGTGCCGCACAACGGCTGCCGTCCCCCCAAGCGACGACGCGTTTAAAGGACGTCGCTCCGACGATGGCGGCCGATTGGTGCCCGCCGCAGGGCGCGGCGGGCCGCTGCGGGCATCGGCTGGTACGGCGCCGCCTTAAAGGCGACGCCGCCATCGTTTTGATCCGGATTTCATAAGGAGGATACTGTGGCACGCTACACAGGTTCGGTTTGCCGGCTCTGCCGACGGGAAAATATCAAGCTCTTCTTGAAGGGCGACCGCTGCTACTCGGACAAGTGCGCCTTCGATCGCCGGGGATACGCTCCCGGAGAGCACGGGCAGCGCCGGGGACGCAAGATCTCCGACTACGGGGTGCAGCTGCGCGAAAAACAGAAAATCAAGCGCATCTATGGGCTTACGGAAAAACAGTTCCGCCTCTTCTTCGAGCGCGCCGAACAGAAAAAAGGCGTGACCGGAACCAACCTGCTGGTGATGCTCGAGTGCCGGCTGGACAACATCGCCTTTCGCCTGGGCTTTGCCAACAGCCGCAATCAGGCGCGTCACTTCGTGCGCCACGGCCATTTCAACGTCAACGGGCGGCGTGTGGACATTCCATCCTATCTGGTCCGGGTGGGGGACGTGGTGGAACTGCGCGAGGCGAGCCGCAAGATCCAGGCCGTGACCGATGCCCTGGACGCGGTGGTGCGCCGCGGGGTGCCCCAGTGGCTCGAGCTGGAAAAAGATCAGATCAAGGGGATCGTCAAGAGTCTGCCGGAGCGTGAAGACCTCACGATGCCCATGCAAGAGCAGCTGGTCGTCGAGCTTTACTCCAAGTAGCGGTCCCCCGGCATGCAGGAGGGGGTGGACGGCGGCGCAGCGGTGCAAACGAAATTCCGGGAGATTGAAAATGGCATCCAATGAGATCATGTACATGAACTGGCAGCAGATGATCATGCCAGAGAAGGTCCAGGTCGACAGCACCCCTCAGTACGGCAAGTTCGTCTGCGAACCGTTGGAGCGGGGCTTCGGCATCACCATCGGCAACGCCTTGCGGCGCATCATCCTGTCCTCTTTGTACGGGGCTGCCATCGTGTCGGTCAAGTTCGATGATGTCATGCACGAGTTCAGCGTGATTCCCGGGGTGATGGAGGATGTGTCGGAAATCATCCTCAACCTCAAGGAGGTGCGGCTCAAGGCCAGCGACGCCCAGCCGCGGGAGATTTACATCGAAAAAGAAGGTCAGGGGGCGGTGACCGCCGCCGATATTGTCAGCCCGGACGGGCGTATCAGCGTCCTGAATCCCGAGCAACCCATCGCCACCTTGAGCGGCGGGAAGCTGCGCATGGAGATGCGCGTGGAAGTGGGCAAGGGATACAGCCTGGCCGAGAACAACAAGCGCGAGGACGACCCCATCGGCACCATCCCCATCGATGCGGTGTTTTCTCCCGTCAAGCGCGTTGTTTACGTGGTGGGCAATGCCCGTGTGGGGCAGCGCACGGATTACGACAAACTGACCCTGGAAGTCTGGACGGACAGGAGCATTACCCCCGAAGATGCCGTGGCCTTCGCCGCCAAGATCATGAAGGAGCAGATGAGCATTTTCATCAACTTCGATGAATCGGCCGAACCCGAACCGGATCAGTCCCCCGAAGAGATGGAGATCCCCTCTTTCAACGAGAACCTCTACCGCAGCGTGGAGGAGCTCGAGCTGAGCGTCCGCAGCGCCAATTGTCTGAAGAACGCCGAGATTCACCAGATCTGGCAGCTCGTGACCAAGAGCGAAGGAGAGATGCTGCGCACCAAGAATTTCGGTCGCAAGTCGCTCAACGAGATCAAGGAAGTGTTAAGCGAGATGGGTCTTTCCCTCGGCATGAAGCTGGAAGGATTCGACGCATCCGAGGAAGACACCGAGCAAGGAGAAGAATCGGAGCCATGAGACACCGCAAATCCGCCACCAAGTTGGGTAAATCGAGCAGCCACCGGACCGCCATGCTGCGCAACATGGTCACGAGCCTCTTGAAACATGAACGCATCCGCACCACCGACGCAAAGGCCAAGGTGCTTCGCGGCTGGGCCGATCATCTGATCACCCTGGCCAAGCGCGGCGACCTGCATGCCCGGCGCCAGGCCCTGGCCATCGTTCAGGAAGAGGCGGTGGTGCACAAGCTCTTCGCCGACGCGGCCGAGCGCTTCGGCGGCGCCGCGGGGGGCTATACCCGCATCGTCAAGGTCGGTCCGCGGCCCGGGGACGCCGCGCCTATGTCGCTCATCGAGCTGGTGGTGCCCGAGGGCCAGCGCCGGATGAAGCCGGCCAGGAAGAAGGCGGCCGCTCCGGTCCTCGAAAAGGCCAAAACGGCGGTCGCGGCCGCCGGTCCCGCCGCCGCGCCGGCCGACGAGGTCCAGCACGCCCCGGAAGGCCCCGCGGCGGACGATGGGGCCCCCACCACCGGGGCCAAGGCCGATAGCGCCCCAGAGCCGAAACCGGAGTAGCCGGGCGGAACCTGAAAAAGCACCCGCCTTGAAGATCAAAAAACGCGCCCCTCAGCGGGGCGCGTTTTTTTATCCCCGGATGACCCGCGGCAGGAGCATCTGGTGCTGGGCGCAGATGCTGCGCGGGTTCTGATAGGCGGCGGCACAGAAGGCCTGCAGATAGGCGCGCAGCCGATCCAGGGGGACCACCTCGTCGATCAATCCTTTGCGGGCGCAAAAGATGGGCCGTGAATTGGCGTGGTACTGGGCCGCCATCTGGTTCATCTTCTCGATGACGGGTGCCAGCGGCCGGCCGGCCTGCTTTTCCTTGACCAGGCGGCGGCTGAAGCTGGCCGCCGCGGCCGTTTCGCCGTGCATCACGTAGATTTCACTGGCGGCTGTGCCCAGGGTAAAGGCATTGTGGCGCGTGGCGGTGGGCCCGCCCATGATGTAATGGGAGGCGGCCGACCCCTTGCGCAGGACCACCAGCATCATGGGCACATCGGTTTGCTGGATGGAGTAGATCAGGCTCTGGCCCAGGCCGAGCAATTCGGCCTTTTCGGCTAGGTCTCCCACGTCGATGCCGGTGGTGTCTTGAAACCAGACGACAGGCACCCGGTCGCGGCCGCAGAAGGTGACAAACTCGTTCATCTTGATCAGCCCCTGGCGGTACAGCTTGCCCCCGATCCCCGGATAGTCGGCGTATTCGGGATAGCCTTCGGCCAGGATCCCCTGGCGATTGCCGATGCAGCCCACCAGAAGGCCGTCGACCTTGCACAGGCCGGTGTAGACCTCGGGCCCGAAGTCCGGGCGGTATTCCATGTGCTGGCTGCCGTCCACCAGGCGGGCCAGGACCTGCTCGAAGGTGTAGGCCCGCTTCTGGTTGGCGGGCAGGAGTCGATAGAGATCCTCGGCGGGAAAAAGGGGCGGGGCGGGGTCGGCCACCCGGAAGAAGCGCGGATTGTAGCCGGGCATGTCGCGCATGTACTCGCGGATCCCTTCGATGACACCATTCTCGTCTTCGTAGACGTGGCGGAAGAAGCCGGTGGCCTCGTGGTGCACCGCCACCGAGCCGGGCGGCTCCGCGCGGTACTGCTGGGCCGCGCGGATCAGGGCCTCGGCCCCTTCCAGGTCGAAGCAGCCCTTGGGTGACATGCCCGAGAGGATTCCGCCCCCGCCCACGGCCATGTTGGCGTCCTTGTGGGCCAGCAGAAGGGTCGGGCTAATGCTGTGGTAGCCGCCTCCGGCGGGATTGGTCCCGTAGATGGCCGCCAGGAGTGGAACCCCGGCGATCTGCAGCTCGGCGTTGCGAAAGAAGGTGGTTCCGCCGCCGCGCCGGCCGCCGTAGAATTTCTCCTGGTCGGGAAGCTTGATCCCGCTGCAGTTCACCAGCCAGACCAGGGGCAGGTTGAGGCGGCGGGCCAGGTCGGTGACCCGGTGCACGTTTTCCGCCTGGCCCGCGAGCCAGGCTCCGGCGAGAACCTTGTTGTCGAAGCCGATGACCACGGCCCATTTGCCGGCGATGCGCCCCAGGCCGTCGACCACGTTGTTGGTCCCTTCGGGGTTGTCGTCCGGGTTGAAGAGGGTGTGCAGGGGGGTCCAGGTGCCCGGGTCGATGAGCTGCTCGAGGCGCTGCCAGACCGTGAACTGCCCCCGGGCGTTGATCTTTTCCGTGGGGAATCCGGCGTTGCGCACCGCCTCGACGGCGGCGGCGACCTCGGTTTCGACGCTTTTGAGGTCCTTCAGGTTCTCCTCGGCCTCAAGGCGCTGGCCCTGGGTCAGGGGTTGTCCGAAGATCGGCATCTTAGCGAAGTAGGGTTTCATGGGCGCTCCCTTCAGGATTTGATGGTCACTGGGCGGCGGGAAGGACCCACCGATATTACGGAGCGCTCCTTGCGGAGTCAAGAGATGAGGCGCAGCCGGGCAAGACCCTGTCAACGCAAGGGCATCTGTCTGAAGACTTTGCCGGCGCCACGGTCCGGTCGCCCCTGGCGGGTTGATCTCTCCGGCGAGCTCCGCTATATAGGCACGGTCTCGTCCGGGAAGACGGGGCGTCAACCACATCCGGAGTGCGACCATGTCCGATCCCTTCACCCCGTTTCGCCCCATCGCCCACGATCCACTGGCCTATGGCCGCCAGTGGCGGCAGCGCAGCGCCGGCCCGCTCATCGGGACCCTGTGCTCCTACGCCCCGGAAGAGATCATCGTGGCCGCCGGGGGCCTGCCTCTGCGGCTTCTGCCGTCAGGCGGCGACACCCAGGAAGCCGATGTCCATCTTCAGGCCTACAGCTGCTCGCTGATACGCGGTGTTCTGGCCGACCGGCGCGCCGGGCGCCTCGATCTGCTCGACGGGACCGTGTTTCCCCACACCTGCGATTCGATCCAGCGCCTCAGCGACGTCTGGCGCCTGCTTTCCGCCGACCGCTTCCACGCCGATCTGGTCTGGCCGGTGACGGTAAACCGGCCTGGGGCCGAAGCGTACGCGGTGGAGATCCTCAAGGCCTTCGCGGTCCGGCTGGGCGATGCCTTCGGCCGGCCGCTGGAGGAGGCCGCCTTAAGGGCCGCGGCGGCCCTCTACAACCGCATTCGCCAGGGATTGCGCCGGCTCTACGGGATGCTGCGTCAACAGCCGGGGCGGATTGCCGGGGAGGACCTGATCGCGGTGCTGCGGGCCAGCCAGGTCATGGACCGGCCGGCCCTGGCCGACGCCCTGGAGCGGCTCCTGGACGAGCTGGCGGCCGCGCCCCCGGCGGCCGCCGGTCCGGGCCGCAAGCGCCTGATGCTGGCCGGCGGGGTCTGCGACCTGCCGGATCTGCACCGGGTGATTGAAGCGGCCGGGGCCGCGGTGGTGGGCGACGACCTGTGCACCGGATGGCGTTACGCCGCCGGACGCATCCATCTGGACAGCGGCCTCGACATCTGGCAGGCTCTGGCCCGTTGCTATCTCCAGCGGGCCGTCTGTCCCGCCAAGCATGCCGGGATCACGGCTCGGGGTTATGCCCTGGTGGCCGCTGCCCGCGAGAACCGGGCCGACGGCGTGGTCCTGGTCTATCTGAAGTTCTGCGATCCTCACCTGTTCGATTATCCCTATCTCAAACAGTCTCTGGAAGCGGTCGGCGTGCCGGTCCTGATGGTCGAGCTGCAAGAGGCCCATGCCGCCGAGGGCCAGTTGCGCACCCGCCTGGAAGCTTTTGTGGAGATGCTGTAGTGGGGGGCGAGGTTCTAATGACCAATGACCGTTCCGGGTTGGGGGTTCCTGATTTCAGGTTCCGGGGGTACCGGAGAAAGAGGTGAACGTGATGCAGCCGACAGCCGCCTCAGATCGGGAACAACGCAAGATCCAGTGCGTCCGGAAGATGAAAGAGATCATGACGCACTACTACATCGAGGCCAAGACTGCCGCCCAGAACAGCCGTCCGGTGGCCTGGATCACCAGCGGCGGACCGGTGGAGCCGCTTATCGCCATGGACGTGATTCCGGTCTATCCGGAAAACCACGGGGCCATGATCGGCGCCGCCAAGATGGGCCAGGACCTGTGCGAGAAGGCCGAGGCCATGGGCTACAGCAGCGATTTGTGCTCCTATGCCAGGGCCGACATCGCCGCGGCCCCCATCGACGGGGGGCCCATCGGGGGGCTGCCCAGGCCGGACATGCTGGTCTGCTGCAACAACATCTGCGGCACGGTGCTCAAGTGGTACGAAATCCAGGCGCGGCGCTTCCAGGTGCCCCTCTTCATCCTGGACACGCCCATTTGCCACGGCGCTTTCTCGGAGGCGGTACGCCGCTATGTTCTGGGTCAGATCCAGGAGTACATCCGGTTTCTGGAGGCGGTCTGCGGACGCCCCATGGACATGGACCGCATGGCGGCCGTGGGTCGGCTTTCGATCCAGGCCCAGCGCCTCTGGCAGGCCGTCCTGGATACGGCGGCCCACCGGCCCGCCCCCCTGAGCGCCTTCGACGCCTTTTTTCACCTGGCCCTGATCGTCACCCTGCGCGGCACCCAGACGGCGGTGGACTACTACGGCGAGCTGCTGGCCGAGATGCGCCAGCGCATCGCCGACGGGGTGGGGGCCGTGCCCCGGGAGCGCTACCGGCTGCTGTGGGATAATTTGCCCATCTGGTACCGCACCCGCTGGCTTTCCGAGCGATTCGCGGCCCACGGGGCCTGCCTGGTGGCCGACACCTACACCTCGGCCTGGTGCAGTTCCATGCCCCACCTGGATGAAAACGATTTCCTGCGGTCCATGGCCGACGGCTACACCCGTATCTACCTCAACCTGGGGATCGACCAGATGGCCGACACCGTGGTGCAGATGATCGACAAGTACCAGGCTGACGGACTGGTGATGCACTCCAACCGCTCATGCAAGCCCTACTCGCTGGGCCAGTACGATATCCAGCGGATCGTGTCCCGGCGGCGCGATCTGCCGACCCTGATGATCGAGGCCGACATGGTCGATCCACGGGTCTTTGCCGAAGGGCAGATCGAAACGCGCATCGACGCTTTCATGGAGATGGTCAAGGAAAGAGGGGCCCCATGATCACGGCAGGCATCGACGTGGGCTCCATCTCCACCAAGGGAGCCCTCGTGGACCGGGGGAAACTGGTGGCGGCCAAGGTGATCGCCACCGGCTACAATGCGCGCCGGGCGGCCGAGGAAGTTTTCGAAGCCCTGGTGTCGGGCGCCGGGCGGCACGCCTCGGACGTGACGCGTGTCGTGGCCACCGGATACGGGCGCAACAGCGTCGGTTTTGCCGATCGGACGGTGACCGAGATCACCTGCCATGCGGCCGGAGCCCACTTCGCCGACCCGACGGTGCGCTGCGTCATCGACATCGGGGGGCAGGACAGCAAGGCCATCGCCATGGACGACCGGGGCCGGGTGCGGGATTTTGTGATGAACGACAAGTGCGCCGCCGGGACGGGACGCTTTCTGGAAGTGATGGCCCGGGCCCTGGAGGTGGATCTGGACGCCTTCGGGGCCATGGCCCTGGCCGCGGACCGGCCCGCGGCCATCAGCAGCCTGTGCACGGTTTTTGCCGAATCGGAGGTCATCAGTCTCATCGCCCGGGGCGAGGCGCGGGCCAACATCATCGCCGGGATCCACGACGCCATCGCTTCCCGGGTGGCGGCCATGGCGCGCCGGGTGGGGGTGGACCCGCCGGTGATGATGACCGGGGGGGTGGCGCTCAATCCGGGGGTGGTGCGGTCCCTGGAACGGCAGTTGGGTCATGCGGTGCGCGTGACCGCTCAGGCCCAGGTCAACGGAGCCGTGGGAGCGGCGCTGCTGGCGGCGGGATAGCCGCACCGGCCGGCCCCTGGTCGCCATTGGCGGCAAAGGGGCGGCCGGACCTGAGGAGGCCTGGAGCGGGACTCACAAGCGCAGGACTTCGAAGCGGTTGTCCATCAGATCGACGATCAGCAGCCGGCCGCGCAGAATGCTGCCGCTGTCCAGCAGGATCTTGAGGGCCTCGTTGGCCGCCAGACCGGCCAGGGTGAAGACGATCTGGGGCAGGGTGCCGAGACGCGTCTCGGCCCCGTGGCGGGGGGCGTCTTGCGCCGGGCCGTAGACGGCGCACAGCCCCAGGTCCTCGGAATCTTCGGGATGAACGACGGTCAGCTGGCCGCTGCTGCCACCCACGGCGGCCGATACCAGGGGGATCCGGGTGCGCCGGGCCGCGGCTTCCAGAAGGAAGCGGTCTGGCAGATTGTCCAGACAGTCCATGGCCAGCTGGGCTCCGGCCAGCAGAGCGGCGGCGTTTTCGGCCGTCAGGCGATGCCTTTCCAGGCGCACCTGGACCGCCGGATTGACCAGAGCCAGACGGCGACCGGCGCTCAGGACCTTCGAATGCCCCAGGCTTTGGCCGGTGCACAGGATCTGACGGTTCAGGTTGGTTTCCTCGAAGCGGTCGCCGTCGACGAGGGTCATGGCGCCCACCCCCAGGCGGGCCAGAATCTCCACCAGCGGGCCGCCCAGGCCGCCCAGCCCCACCACGGCCACCCGAGATGCCAGGAGGCGGGCCTGCTGGGCCGGATCGAGGGTGGATCCGTTGCGGGCGTAGCGCCGGGGATGAATGCCGATTGCCAGGGCCGCCAGCTCCACCTGGCGCACCGGGATGGCGCTGCGCCGGGCGATGGCCAGGGTCTGCCGGTGAGGCAGACCCTGATAGGCGGTGCCGTCCGGCCGCCGGCAGCGCATGGCGGCTCGTCCGATGGCGGTTTCCAGGTCGGATTTCATGTGGGTACGGCCTCGACGGCAACCGGTCAAAGGATCAGCCGCCGCCCACCGGCGGAAACAGCCCCAGCCGGTCGCCGGCCTGAAGCGCGGTTTGGGCGTCGGCGCGGCGGCCGTTGACGAAGATCAGTTTGATCTGGCCGGGCGCGATGGCCAGTTCCCGGAGCAGGTCCGCCACTGTTGTGCCCGGACGGATGGGATGGGCCGCGGCCCCTGGCGGCTCCAGGGGCTTGAGGCTGGCATAGCAGTGGATGTGAATGTGGGCGGTCGTTGCCAAGGGATCGCTCGATGGATCGGGTTTCGGTCCGGCGGGTCGCGATACCGGGAAAACGGGGCATCGGGCCCGCCGCGCCATCGTTTGCCGACCAGTGTAAAAAGCGCACCGGCCAAAGTCAAGCGCCGGTCTTTGCCGCGGTGGGACGCCCATGGCCCTGCTGGAAACCATCCTGCCGATTTTCGTGGTCATCGGCATCGGCCTGTTGGCCGGCCAGCGGGGGTACCTGCCGGCGGGCTTTCTCGGATCGGCCAACCGCCTGGTCTACCACCTGGCCATTCCGGCGATGATCTTTCGGGCCATCGCCGGCGGCAGTCTGCGCCACCAGTTCCATCTGCCGGTCCTGGCAGTGGCCCTGGGGGCGGTGGCGGCCGGCTTCGCGGTGGCCAGCGCTGTGGCGGGCCGGGTGGCGCCGGCGCCGGCGGCCCGGGCCAGCTTCCGCCAGTGCGCCTTTCACGGCAACCTGGGCTATATCGGATTGGCCGTGGTCTATTTCTACCTGGGCGACGAGGGGTTGGGTCGGGCCAGCATCCTGGCCGGCTTCATTATGATTCTGCAGAATCTGCTGGCGGTGGTGGCCTTGTCGGCCGGCCGGCGGGACGGCCTGGCCCAGCGGTGGCGCCAGGTGTTGGGCAATCCGGTGATTGTGGCCTCCATGCTGGGCATCGCCTGTTCCGCTCTGGGCCTGCGCCTGCCGACCATCGCCGACCGCAGCCTGGAGATCGTCGCCCGTATGGCTCTGCCGCTGGCCTTGCTGGTGATCGGGGCCACCTTGTCGCCCGCCCAGATCCGTGCCGCGCTGGTTCCGGCGCTGGTGGCCAGCGTCATCAAGCTCGGGGTGATGCCCGCCCTGGCCCTGGGGGTTTGTGTACTGGCGGCCATGCCGGCGGCCGGATACCTGCCGGCCCTGATTCTGCTGGCCTCCCCCACGGCCACCGTGGCCTATGTGATGGGCAGTGAGATGGGCGGAGATCCGGATCTGGCGGCGGCGGCGATTTCCCTCAGTACCCTGCTTTCCGGGCTGACCTTCATCGGCTGGCTGGCGCTGTCGCCTCCCGTCGCGGGAGGATGACGAGGACCCTGCGGCCTGCCGGCGCTGTGCGGGCGGGCCAGCCCCATGGCCGCATGGCCAATGAAAGGCATCGAGCGATGACGTCACTTGCGGATCCGATCCTGGTTACCGGGGCGGCCGGTTTCATCGGCTATCATCTGTGCGAACGGCTGCTTGACGGCGGGCGGCGCGTCACCGGGGTCGACAATCTCAACGACTATTACGATGTGGGCCTCAAACAGGCGCGTCTGGAGCGGCTTCGGCGCCGCGCGCGATTCACTTTCCGGCGCCTGGACATGGCCGACCGGCCCGCGGTGGCCGCCCTCTTCGAGGCCGGCGGCTTTGCGGCGGTGGTCCATCTGGCGGCCCAGGCGGGGGTGCGTTATTCCCTGGAAAACCCCCATGCCTACGTGGATGCCAACCTGGTGGCCTTTGTCAACCTGCTCGAAGGGTGCCGGCACCAGGGGGTCCGGCACCTGGTCTTCGCTTCTTCCAGTTCGGTCTACGGGGCCAACACCCGCATGCCCTTCGCCGTCGGCGACAACGTGGACCATCCGGTTTCCCTGTATGCCGCTACCAAGAAGGCCAACGAGCTCATGGCCCATGCCTACAGCCATCTGTACCGGCTGCCGTGCACCGGGCTGCGGTTTTTCACCGTCTACGGGCCCTGGGGCCGGCCGGACATGGCCCTGTTCCTTTTTACGCGGGCCATTCTGGCCGGAGAGCCGATCCGGGTCTTCAACCATGGTCGGATGCGGCGCGATTTCACCTACATCGACGACATCGTCGAAGGGGTGGTACGGGTTCTGGACCGGATTCCGGCGGGCGATGAGCGCTGGCGCGGCGATGCTCCGGATCCGGGGCGCAGCGCCGCCCCCTACCGGCTCTACAATATCGGTCACAACCAGCCGGTGACCCTGCTGGATTTCATCGCCGAGATCGAGAGGGCGCTGGGGCGGGCGGCGGTCAAGGAGATGCTGCCCATGCAGCCCGGGGATGTGCCGGCCACCTATGCCGACATCACGGACCTGACCCTGGATACGGGATTTCGCCCCACCACCCCCCTCGGCGAGGGGATCCGGCGCTTTGTAGCCTGGTATCGGGCCTACTACGGGGTCTAGACGGGCAGTGGCGGCCTGAGAGAAGCGACGCCTCAGACGGGTCGGACCGGCTTTGGAGGATCCTGGCGGCACACGACTTGAGCGGGAGGTTTCATGCAACTGACCATCGTGGGCACCGGCTATGTGGGTCTGGTGAGCGGTACCGGTTTTGCCAACCTCGGCCACCAGGTGACCTGCCTGGATATCGATGCCGACAAGATCCGGTGTCTACAAGCCGGAAAACTGATGATTTACGAGCCGGGGCTGGGGGAGCTGTTCACCCGCAACCTGGGCAGCGGGCGCCTCGCCTTTACCACCGACACCCGGTCTGCGGTGCAAGGTGCGGAGATCATTTTTCTGTGCGTGGGCACCCCCGCCGATGCGCGCCAGGCGGCCGATCTGTCCGCCGTGAGGGCCGTGGCCGCCGATATCGGCCGCTTCATGGAGGACTACACCATCGTGGTGAACAAGAGCACCGTGCCGGTGGGTACGGCCGAGATGGTGCGCGCCACCATTGCCGCGCACCAGGCCCGTCCCGTCCCCTTCGACGTGGTGGCCAACCCGGAATTCCTGCGCGAAGGGGTGGCGGTCAAGGACTTCGAGAATCCCGAGCGGATCATCATCGGCACGGACAGCCCGCGCGCCCGGGCCATCATGGAGCGGCTCTACCGGTCCCTGGCGCGGACCAACCGGCCCATCATGGTCACCGGGATTGCCAGCGCCGAGATCATCAAGTACGCCGCCAACGCCATGCTGGCCACGCGCATCAGCTTCATGAACCAGTTGGCCCATCTGTGCGAAAAGACCGGCGCCGACATCAAGGCCGTGGCCCGGGGGCTGGGGCTCGACAGCCGCATCGGGCCACGGTTTCTGCAGGCCGGGATCGGTTATGGGGGAAGCTGTTTCCCCAAGGATGTCAAAGCCCTGATCGCCACCTTGAAGGCCCATGGCTGCACGGCGGACCTTTTCGAGGCGGTTGACCGGATCAACGAGGCCCAAAAAGGGATCGTGGTGGACCGCCTGGCGGCCTGCATCCCCCTTGCCGGCGCCGTGGTGGCCCTTTGGGGATTGTCCTTCAAGCCGAAAACCGACGACATCCGCGAGTCTCCGGCCCTGCACGTCATCATGCGGCTCCAGGCGGCCGGGGCCCGGGTTCAGGCCTACGACCCGGTGGCCATGCCCAATGCGCGCCAGGTGATGGAGGGGGTCGCTTTTTTCAACGACCCCTACGAGGCGATCCGCGACTGCGATGCGCTCATGGTGGTCACCGAATGGGACGAGTTCCGCAATGTGGACATGCGGGCCGTCAAGGTCCTGCTGCGTCGGCCGGTCATCATAGACGGGCGTAACATCTATGACCCCGATGAGTTGCGGGCCATGGGACTGACGTATATCGGCATCGGGCGGTGACCGTTGTCCGCCATGGGGTATCCCGGCGGTCCGACCCTGTTTTCTCGCCGGACGACCGTTGCCGGCCTCCGGCCGGAACGGCGGCAGGGGATTGCGCCCCGTGCCTCCGCTTGTCTGACCTCACCACCAGAAGGGTTCGGTGCATTCGATGAAAAGCATCATGGTTCTGTCCTCCCGGCCGGAAGTGGGTCGCGCGGTGCGCGAAAGCCTGGGCGGCGCCGTCCACCTGGATGCCCTGGAAACGGTGGACGCCGTTCTCGATCAACTCGCGCGGCGCCACTACGACTGCCTGCTGGCGGATTTGGAACGGATCGCCGAAACGGCGGCCGGCCGCTCGGTGCGGCCTTCCGTGCGTGAGGCCCTGGCCCGGTTCTGGCGCCAGCAGGCGTCTTTGAAGATCGTGGTCATGGCGCCGGTGGAGCGCCTGCGCGAGGCCATCGCGGCGGTCAAGGCCGGGGCCGAGGATTTCCTGGCCTACCCTCTGGACCCCGAGCACGTCCAACGCATGATCGAGGATATCTACCAGCAGCGCCTGATGCACAGCGAGCTGGAGTATCTGCGCGACCAGTTCTGGCAGGCAGGAACCATCGAGGACGTGCATACCCACAGCCCGCTGATGCGCCGCATCTTCGGACAGGTGAGGGCCGTGGCCCCTACCCAGACCACGGTTCTGATCACCGGTGAGACAGGCACGGGCAAGACCTGGATGGCCAAACTGATCCATGCCCACAGCCACCGGCGGCGCGGGCGTTTCATCAGCGTCCACTGCGGCGCGGTGCCCGATACCCTGCTGGAAAGCGAACTGTTCGGCCATGAAAAAGGGGCCTTCACCGGAGCGATTCGCCGCAAGCTGGGCAAATTCGAACTGGCCCGCGGCGGCACGCTCCTCCTCGACGAGATCGGCACCATCACGCCGGCGGCGCAGATCAAGCTGCTCACCGTGCTCCAGGAAGGTATTTTTCAGCGGGTGGGCGGCGAAGCCGACATTCAGGCCGACGTGCGCATCATCGCCGCCACCAACAGTGACCTGCGCAATCTGGTGGACGAGGGGCGCTTCCGCAAGGACTTGTTTTACCGCCTGAACGTCTTTCCCCTGGAGATGCCGCCCCTGCGCCAGCGCCTCGAAGATCTGCCCATGATGCTCGACGCGCTCCTGGAGCGCTACAACCGGCTCAACAGCAAGTCGGTGCGACAGGTGGACGACCGGGTGCTGTCGGCCATGCAGGCCTACCCCTGGCCGGGCAATATCCGCGAACTGGAAAACCTCGTGGAGCGGGCCCACATCCTCGAACCCACCGAGATTCTGTCGGCGGACAGTTTTCCGGCCGAGATGTTCGCCGCCCTTTCCGCGGCCGCGCCGGCCCCCGGCGAAGATGTCCCCCAGTCCGGGGCCCTGGCCGAGGTGCGCCAGCGGGCGGTGGCCGAAATCGAGCGGCGTTACCTCAAGGGCCTGCTCAGCCGCCACCGCGGGCGCATCGACGCTTCGGCCGCCGAGGCCGGGGTGAGCACCCGCCAGCTGAACAACCTGATGACCAAGTACGGTCTGCGCAAGGCCGACTTTCGCCACCCGGGAGAGGCCTCCTGAAACCGGATGCCGCCGGCACCGCCGCCTTGGAGAAGATCAGAAACCGCGCTTCTGATGGCCGCCCGGGATCAAGGACGGGTGCTGCCCCCGGTGGGGCCGCGGTCCCTGGTTTTTCGGCGCGTCACCGATCCGGGACGCCTGGAAGGTATTGGTATGAATGTTGCTTAATTTGAAGTACGCGGCCGGTCTTCTGCTTTGGCGATGCGCGCCGAAAGACATGGCCGGCAACCTCCCAATGCGGACCGAGGACGATGGTGATGGAATCCCTTTTCGTGGCCGGGTTGGTGCTCCCCTGTGAATGGGATGAGGCCGGGCGGGTGATGGCGGTGGCCATCGCCGGTTTCGACGAGACGCTCTATCCGGTGGCCGACACCGATGCGGGGCGCCATCTCTTGGGCCACCTGCGTCAGGCCGTCTCGGCCAGGGGCCGTCTGGTGACGGTGGCGGGTCAGACCCGCCTGGCGGTGGAGCGTTTCACCCTGGTGGGGATCGGAGAGAGTGACCGCCTGCAATCGGCTTGAAAGGACGCCGTCCGGCAACCCGTCTGCCTTGCATCGCATCCCCGCCGAGCCTTCGTCCCTGCTGTCGCCCGCCGCCTTGTGCCCCCGCTGCCCCCAGAGAGAGATCCGCCATCAGGCCCGGACGAGGCCGCGCCGCCTGCCTCCAGCGATGCGGGTGCGTTTCCACAAAGGTCGCCCGGGGTCTTTTTGCCGCCGATTCAGTTTGGGTTTGAAAAAAACATCAGGGTTTTGTAGCCTGCCAGACTGAATTTTCCGGCTTCGGGCGCGGAAAATGATTTTTTGTATTGACAAAGCCCAAAGATTTAAGTTCACTAAAATAAAACAAACCCTAAATCTGAAAGGGGGACCCCATGGGCAGCCCGCATCCCAAAAAACATGAGCTGGTTCGCGCCGCCGTCCGTCTTTTCGCCGAAAACGGCTTCGACGGCACCACCACCTTGCGCATCGCCAAGGCGGCCGGTGTCACCGAACCGTTGATCTATTACCATTTCAGTAACAAGGACGGCCTGTTCACCCACATCCTGGAAAATGCCTTCGCCGACTATTTCAACCGGCTGGACAATCTGCCCACCCAGACCCCCAAGGTCTTCGAGCGGATCGAGGCCATCATCGGGCTGCACATGGATATCGCCATGGAAAAACCCGAGGAGACCTATCTGATTGCCAGCACCTGTCCGGCCCGGCTCAAGAACGGGGCGCATGTCTGCACCCGCCTGCTCAACGAGGCACGCAAGCGGATCGTGCGCTATTTGAGCGAATGCATCAAGGAGGGGATCGACAGAGGCGAGTTCGCCAAGGTCAACATCCCCCAGACGGTCAATGTTCTGGTGGTTCTGACCCAGGGGATTTTGCGCCAGTATGCGCTGGGGCTCGACCAGCGGCGCGGGATGCGCAAGGCGGCGGTCGATTTTTGCCGGCGCAGCCTGGTGGTCTAAGTTCTTGTCAAGCGGGACCCCTCAAGGGGCCTTGTCCGACAAAAACCAGGGGGCTTGTGGCGGCTGTATGGGGCCGTCCGGCGCCGGGCAGGGCGCCAGGGCCAGGAGCCAGGCGAGGCTGCGGTCCAGGATGCGGCCAAAGACCTCGGCCTGCCCCTGCGTCGCGGCCTGCGGCAGGGCAAAGGAGTGGTCCCCGTCCTCGATTTCCACCATCCGGGCCCGGGCGCCGAGGCCTTGGATGACCCCCCGCATCAGATCCAGGCGGCAAAACGGGTCCCGCGTCCCGGAAAAGAAGAGCATCGGTACCCGGATCGCGCCCAGGTGGGCGTCGCGCAGTTCCTGCGGGCGGCCCGGCGGGTGCAGCGGATAGCCGTAAAAGATCAATCCGGCCACGGGCAGTCGGCCCCGGGAGGCCAACTGGGAGGCCACCCGCCCGCCCATGGATTTGCCGGCGGCCACGACGCGATCCTCAGGGGAGTGCCACTCCTGGGCAGTCACCTTTTCCAGGACGTGCTCCCAGGCCTCCTCAAGCAGGGGCTGGGGGTCGGGCCGGGGCCGGCCCACCTGGCTGTATGGGAAATTGAAGCGCAGGCAGCTGATCCCGCCGGCGGCCAGACCCCGGGCCAGGTGGAGCAGCAACGGGTGGTCCATGGTATTGGCGGCACCGTGGGCCAGAATCACCAGACGATTGCTCTCGGATCGCGTGGTCTTTGCCCGTGTCAGGCGGCCGTTGAAGCGCTGGCCGCCCCGGAGGCAAAATTCCATGGGCCATTGCGTTTTCACTGGATCCATCCGCGGGTCAAGATCTTCATTTGTCCTTCTTTTTTTCCTGCTTTTCCTTTCGCTTCTCCTTGAGGGTCTTGGTCGGTTTCTTCTTGACGTCCTTTTTGGTGTCTTGCGCCTTGGACATGGAGCCTCCTGTGTTGCCTTACGGTTTTTTGTGATTACTGTCCGAAAACGCTTGCGGTTGAAAAAAACATCGTGTAGAGAAGGGCCGCTTGATCGCGTCGCCAGGCCATGAGGGCCTCCCGGATGTCATTTTCCCAGAGCAGGTCACCCAATCCCGGTTCGATTCACAGCATCTAAAGGTGTTCAAACCACGACGATCCGTTCGTCTGCGCCACTTTGGCGGCGGCGGTCCCGAAAGCGTGTCGGCCGCATTTTTTGCCATTCCCACAAAGGAAAAAACGTCAATGGACATTGCAACCAAGAAAAGACTTGAAGAACAACTGCGCCAACTGATTTTGAGCGCCGAGGCGGCCAAGGATGAATCGTCGCCGCCGGCCGCGACCCGCCGCTCCGGTGTCCAGGTGATCCGCCGCCGCAAGGGCGCCCCGGATCGCAAGATCGGTTGAACCGCCCTCCCCGGACCGGCGCGGCCAGCGTCGCCCCGGGGGGACGACGGCCGTCACCTTTCATGCGTTCCTTCCAGACCGCCAACGGCTTCTGCCATGACCGATTCGCGGTATCCCATCAGATCCGCACCAGCCAACGCGCCAGACCCGCAATGATCGCGGTGGCCAGCAGCCCCGCGCACCACAGACCGGCGAACCACAGCCACGGGCGCTCGGGGGACGAATCTGGTCCCGGCGCGGCGCGAGATCCGGCGCGATCAGTGGTAGCCCGCTTCATGGGAGACCTTCCCGCGGAACAGGTAATAGCAAAAAGCAGTATATCCTAGGATCATCGGCAGCAGGAAGACGGTCCCTACCAGCAGCAGACTCTGGGACGGCCCGGCCGCCGCCGCCTCGCGAAAAGTCACGGCAAAGGGGATCAACCAGGGCCACAAACTGACGCCCAGCCCGAGGTAGCAGGCCAGAAAGACGCCGATGCTCAGCAGAAACGGCCGGTACTCGCGGCCGCGGTTCAAATCGATCCAGATGGCCACCAGGAGCGCCGCCGCGATCGAGGGCAGCAGGGCCAGGTAATAGATGTTGGGCCGGGCGAACCAGAGCCGGCGAATCTCCTCGCTCATCAGCGGCATGCTGACACTGACCATCAGCAGCGCTACGCCGACGCCTATCAGCAGATAGGCGCTGCTACGCCGGGCCCAGGCCTGGGTGTCGTCCCCGGTCTTCATCACCAGCCAGGTGGCGCCCAGCAGACCGTAGCCCAGGACCAGCCCCAGTCCGGTCATCAGGCTGTAGGCGTTGCACCAGTCGAAGGGACCACCGGCAAAGCTGCGTCCCGACACCGTGATCCCCTGGACCGCGGTACCGATGATGACCCCCTGCATGTAGGCGGCGGTCAGTGAGCCCAGATGAAAGGCGTAGTCCCAGACGATCCGCGAGCGGTGGGCCTTGAAACGGAACTCAAAGGCCACGCCGCGGAAGATCAGGCCCAGGAGCATGAGGATCACCGGGATGTACAAGGCCGGCATGAGGATGGCATAGGCCAGGGGGAAGGCGGCCAGAAGCCCGCCGCCGCCCAGTACGAGCCAGGTTTCGTTGCCGTCCCAGAACGGAGCGATGGAGTTCATCATCCGGTCGCGGCAACTGTTCCCGGGGGCGAAGGGGAAAAGGATGCCGATCCCCAGATCGAACCCGTCCAGAATGACGTAAAGCAGCACCGCGGTCAGGATCAGCAGGTACCAGATCAGGGGCAGGTCAACGACGGCGGAAAGATCAAACATGGTCACCTCCCGTTGGGGACGCCAATTTTGCGACCAGAGGGGGTTGGGCGATCCCATGGTCGCCGTAGGTGTGCGGTTCCGCGGCGGGCCCCTGGGCGATGAGGCGCAGGGTGTAGTAGGCGCCGGCGCCGAAGATGAAAACATAGGTGACCACGAAGGCGGTCAGGGAGATGGCCACCGGTCCCGGGCCCACCGGGCTGAGCGCTTCAGCGGTGCGCATCAGGTCCTGAACGATCCACGGCTGGCGTCCCACCTCGGTGACGAACCAGCCGGCCAGCACGCAGATAAAGCCCGCGGGCGCCATGGCCATGCACCACACTTGAAAGGCCCGGGTTTCGAAAAGGCGCCGGCGCCAGTGGAGCACCAGGGCCGCCAGGCCGGTGAGGATCATCAGCAGTCCCAGCCCCACCATGATGCGGAAGGTCCAGAACACCAGGGCCACGGGAGGACGCTGATCGGCGGGCCACGCCTTGAGTCCGCGCACCTGGCCGTCCAGGTCGTGGGTGAGGATCAGGCTGGAGAGCTTGGGCACCTCGACCGACCAGCGGGTCGTCTCGGCTTCCTGGTCCGGCCAACCGAATAGCTTCAGGGGCGCTCCGCGCTGGGTTTCCCACAACCCTTCCATGGCCGCCACCTTGGCCGGCTGGTGTTCAAAGGTGTTCAGGCCGTGCAGGTCGCCGAAGATCAGCTGTGCCGGCGCCATGAAGACCGCCATGATCATCCCCATGCCCAGCATCACCCGGGCCTGCGGCCGGTGAAGCCCGCGAAAGAGGTAGTAGGCGCCCACCCCGGCGACCACGAAGGCGGTGGTCAGATAGGCGGCCACCACCATGTGCACGAAACGGTAGGGAAAGGAGGGCGAAAAGATCAGGGCGATCCAGTCGGTGGGATAAAACAGGCCGTCGGCGCCGATTTCGAACCCCCTGGGGGTCTGCATCCAGGAATTGGCCGATAGAATCCAGAAGGCCGAGATGAGGGTCCCGGCGGCCACGATCACCGTGGCGGCGAAATGCATCTTCGGGCTGACGCGGTTCCAGCCGAAGAGCATGACCCCCAGAAACGAAGCCTCCAGAAAAAAGGCCGTGAGGACCTCGTAGCCCAGCAGGGGCCCGAGGATGTTGCCGGTACGGTCGGAAAAAACCGACCAGTTGGTGCCGAACTGAAACGACATGACCACGCCGGAGACCACCCCCATGCCGAAGGTCACCGCAAAGATTTTGACCCACATGCGGTAGACCTCGGCGAAGACCGGGTCTCCGGTTTTCAGCCAGCGCCATTCGAGCACTGCCAGCCAACTGGCCAGGCCGATGGTGAAGGCGGGAAAAAGGATATGAAAAGAAATGGTGAAGGCGAACTGGATGCGTGCCAGCATCTGGGGATCGAGGACATCGAGCATGGCCGGGCCTCTCCTGGGGTTGAAGGGTGGCTTTCGATAACCGCTCCCAGTATAGGTGATTCGGTCGCATAAGAAAAGAGGCGCTGTGCGGGGCCGGCCTGGTTGACAGGGGCCTTGAATCTCTTTAAAGGCATCCGCTGAGAGCATCCACCCCTTTTTGCCATCCAAGACAGGAGACCGATTCGATGACAACTCCCATCCGTATCATGCCGTGTCTGGACATGCAGAACGGCCGCGTGGTCAAGGGCGTTCATTTCGTGGACATCCAGGATGCGGGCGATCCGGTGGCCTGCGCCCGGGCCTACTGCCGAAGCGGGGCTGACGAGCTGGCCCTGCTGGACATCACCGCCACGGTGGAAGGCCGGGCCACCACCCTGGAGGTGGTCCGGCGGGTGGCCGCGGTGACCACCGTCCCCTTTACCGTGGGTGGCGGGATCGCGGATCTCCCATCGGCCGAGGCGGTCCTGGCGGCCGGGGCCGACAAGGTGTCGGTGAGCAGCGCCGCCTTTCGCAAACCGGACCTGATCCCGGAATTGATCCGGGCCCTGGGACCCGAAAGGATCACCGTGGCCATCGACGTGGATCGCAACCCGGCATTGCCCTCGGGTTACGAGGTCTACATCGACGGGGGCCGCACCGCTACCGGGCAGGACGCCGTCGAATGGGCCAGGCGGGTGGACGGGTATGGGGTGCCGGTGATCCTGCCCACCAGCAAGGCCGGCGACGGCGCCCGCACGGGCTACGATCTGCCGGTGATCCGGGCCATGCACCAAGCGGTCTCCGCCCGGATCGTGGCCTCGGGCGGGGCCGGAAAACTGGACCATTTCTACGAGGCGGTCCAGGCCGGGGCCACCATCCTCCTGGCGGCCTCCATGTTTCACTTCGGTTTGATCCAGATCGGAGAACTGAAAGCCTATCTGCGTGACCGGGGGGTCGCGGTGAACTGAGGCGCCAAGGCGGACTCGCGGTTGCCCGCGGCCGGTGCCTGCCGGCCGCGGGAGGATCGGGTCGGTTCAAATCCCGGCGCATGGCCGTGCCGAGTCCAGGTCAACGCCGGATCGGCGGGTCGGCGGGTCGTGGACCGTCCGACCGGTGGATCCTTGCCCAGGGGATGACCCCCCACTGGGCCTGCACCTTGAGGGCCACCGGGATGTCCGGCGGGGCCAGATCGATGCGGGCCAGCTCGTCCGGCCCCACCCAGTCGATCGCCCGATGGGACAACGGGGTGAAGACACCGCTGGCATGGCGCGCGTAAAAGGCGATCAGCCGCAATCGCATCCCGTTGCTGGAAAAAGGGAGCGCCATGATCCTGGGGCCGACCTGGACCTTGACGGCCAGTTCTTCCTGCAGTTCGCGCACCAGGGCCGCCCGGAGGGTCTCACCGGCTTCCACCTTTCCGCCGGGGAACTCCCATTTGCCGGCCTGAGCCCCCCGGGCCCGCTGCGCCACGAGGATGCGCCCGTCTTCAACGACGACTGCGGCCACGACTTTCTGGATCTGGTGCAAGACGCTCTCCTTCCCGGCGGTCCTGAGGCGACGGCGGACCATGCGCCCCGGCGCTCGGCTCACCCGCGCCGGGCGGACCCGGACGCCATCTCCGTTCCCCGGTAGCGCCGGTAATGGTCCGATTCGCGAAACGCCTTGGCATAGGAACGGTTGATCAGAAAGGCCAGGGCAGTGGCCACGGGGCTGCGCGTATCGCGCAGGGTGCGCCATGTCCGGCGCAGGGTTTCGATCGGTCGATAATAGTGTTCGCGCAGGCCGGTAAAGCCCTGGTAGACCTCTTCGATGGACATTCGGGCCGGTTTGAAGACCAGCTTGGTCAGCCGGTAGTCATCCCAGTCGGCGGGAAAATTGCGGCTCAGGATCCGTCCGGCCTCGTCGAGCTGCCGCCAGAGCCGCGTTCCGGGCAGCGGGGTCGGCTTGGTCACCTGCAGGATGTCGATCCGGGCGCGGCGGATGAAGTCCAGGGTGTCGTCAAAAACCTCGCGGTGCTCCTCGTCGCCTCCCAGCACAAAAGCCCCCAGACAGGCGATTCCGCTGCGGCGGATGTTGCCCACCAGCTGGCCATAGTCGTGGTGTTGCAGGTGTCGCAGGTTGACCTGCTTGTCGTAGGCCGCCAAGCTGGCGGGGTTGATGGATTCAAGTCCGACAAAGAGGATGCGCACCCCGGCGGCGGCGGCCATATCGAGCAGTTTCTGGTCCGCCCCGATCTGCAGCGATGCCTGGATGAAAAAATACTTGCGACAGCGTCGCCGCGCGAGGGCCTCAAAAAAACCGAAGGCCCACTGTCGATCCGCCTCCCCGTAGCCGACAAGGTTGTCGTCGGCCACCATCACCAGGCGCTGGGGGATCTGGTCCAGCTCTTCCAGCACGGCATCCAGGGGCCGTCGCCGAAAGCGACGGCCATTGAAGGCGGACACGGAACAAAAGGCGCAGTCCATCGGACAGCCGCGGGAGGTCTGCAGGCTCCCCCAGCGATAGCGGCGCTGCGGCAGCAGGTCGCGCCGCGGCAGGGGCAGACGCGCCAGGTCAACCGGTTCGCCGTCGTAACGCCGGGCCAGCCGGCCATTTTCAAAATCCGCCAGCACTTGGGGCCAGATTTCTTCCGCCTCACCGGTGACCACGGCATCGCAATGCGCCAAGGCCTCGTCGGGCAGCATGGATGCATGGATGCCGCCCATCACGGTGGTGATGCCCTGTCGGCGGTACTGGCGGCAGATCTGGTAGGCGCGGTTCACCGACGACGTATAGGCCGTAATCCCGACGATATCCGCTTTCTGGAATCTAAAGGGGGCCACATTCTCGTCCAGGATGCGGATGGTGTAATGCGGGGGGGTCACGGCGGCGGTGAAAGATCGGAAGAGCACACGTCTGAACTCCAGTCACGTCAGTCAATC
>CALJLV010000233.1 GCA_937982505.1 uncultured Desulfobacteraceae bacterium
CCACCGAGATCTACACTCTTTCCCTACACGACGCTCTTCCGATCTGAAGCTGCCGCCGCCCACCTCAAAAATAAACATTATCGTTACATTTCGAACCTTTGTGTTTTTTTGAAAAAATCGAATACTTATGGCATTTAAATTGCTTATGAAAAAGTTCAGTTCGGAAGTGCGATGATCGCCACCTTTCCGAATCTCCCAATCCTCTCCTCCTCCCTCCGAGACTGTCGCGGAATACGGCCGGGGCCCATGCCACGAGCCGTTCCGCGGCAGCCTCCCTCCCCCTTTCCCGGCTTGCCCGACCGTGCAGCCACGACGCGCGGGAGAGATTTGCCCAGTGGCCCGACCGTTGGTCAAACCGCACCGTTACCGCCCCCATTGAAAGGAGATGCGCCATGAAGCCCAGCACCGTGTACGGCATGGATCTTTCGGCCAAATGGAAGGAAAACCTGCTCCAGAAACTCGGCCGGCTCCTGGAACGGGCCGGACTGGCCAGGGTCGTCGGCCGCCGGGATCTGGTGGCGGTGAAGCTGCACTTCGGCGAAACCGGGAACCTGGCCTTCATCCGGCCCCCGTTTTTGCGGCGCATCGTCGAGGCGGTGCGGGCCGCGGGCGGCGAACCGTTCCTCACCGACGCCAACACGCTGTACGCCGGCACCCGGGGAGATGCGCCCCATCACCTGGCCACCGCCATCCGCAACGGCTTCGACTTTTCCGTGGTGGAAGCCCCCCTGGTCATCGCCGACGGGCTGCGGGGCCGCAGCGAAAGGGCGGTGCGGGTCAACGGGGAGCGCTTCGAGGAGGTCTTCATCGGCGCGGAGATCGTCGAGGCCGACGCGCTGGTCTCGGTGGCCCATGTCAAGGGGCACGAACTGGCCGGGTTCGGCGGCACCCTCAAGAACCTGGGCATGGGCTGCGCCTCGCGCCGGGGCAAGCTGGCCCAGCACTCCACCGTCCACCCCGCCATCAAGGCGAAACGCTGCGTGGGCTGCGGCGATTGCGTGGCCCACTGCGCCCAGAAGGCCCTGCGCCTGGTGGAGAAAAAGGCCGTCATGGACGACGCGCGCTGCATCGGCTGCGGCGAATGCATTCTGATCTGCCCCAACGGCGCCATCCAGATCGCCTGGAACCAGAGCGTACCGGTCTTCATGGAGAACATGGTCGACTACACCGCCGGGGTGTTGCGGAACAAGCGTGGAAAGGCCTTTTTCCTCAACTTCGTGGTCAGCGTCTCGCCCGGCTGCGATTGCCTGCCCTACAACGACGCACCCATCGTGCGCGACATCGGGATCCTGGCCTCCAGGGATCCGGTGGCCATCGACCAGGCGGCCGTGGACCTGATCAACGCCGAGGCGGCCCTGCCCGGCGCGGCCCTCAAGACCCATACGGGACCCGGAGAAGACAAGTTCCGGGGGGTCTACCCCGAGGTGGACTGGACCCACCAGCTGGCCTACGCCGAAAAGATGGCGCTCGGCTCGCGGCACTACCGGCTGGTGTGGATTTGAAAAGGACTACCCGGCCAGGGTGTCGGCCCGGGGTTCGGCGACCGGCGCCTTGAAGAGGCGCATCCCGACCAGACCCAGCTCGAAGAGCAGGTAGAGGGGCACGGCCATCAGACAGAGGTTGAAGATGTCCGGGGTGGGAGTCAGGATGGCGGCCGCGACGGTGACGGCCAAAATGGCGTAGCGCCGTCCGGCGGCCAGGCGCCGGACGTCCAAAAGACCGATACGCCCCAGGACCATCATCGCCAGGGGCAGTTCGAAGGCCGCCGCGAAGCCGAAGACCAGGAGGCTGCAAAAGGAAACGAAGCGGCGCACCGAGATCAGGGCCGCCACGGTGTCATCCTGGTACCCGAGCAGGAAATCGATGCCGTAGGGCAGCGTGATGCCCAGGCAAAACAGCGCGCCGGCGTAGAAGAGGAGCGTGGCGATGAGCCAGAGAACCGCGGCCTGGCGGCGGTTCAGCCCCGGGAACAGGTCCGGCAGCGGCCAGAACACAGTGTAGAGCAGATAGGGCGCCGCGGCAAAGAGCCCCGTGGCCAGGGACAGGGCCATGAAGGCGAAAAAGGCCTCGGGCAGGCCGAAGGCCACCAGCTGCGCCGAGATGCCCCGGGCCAGATAGCGCACGATCCCTTCGGCCATGGGCCAAGCCGCCAGGCTGCAGACGGCGACCAGCATCCCGCTGCGCACCAGCGTGGCACGCAAGGCTTCCAGAAAAACCATGACGCGTTCGGTGTCCGGACGAAAGGATGGGGGCATCGCGCGGGCGTCCAGTCCTGTTGCGCCAGGACCTTCAGGGTAAAGGGGCTTTCCCCGGCTTGCAGTCTGTCTCTGGCTCCCTGGCCGGAAGCAAGACTTACGCCGGAACATCCACGGTGGCAATGGTAGTCGAATGGGGGGCATCCGAACTGGCGCCGGCTCGCCGACGGATCTCAAAGACGGCCGCGTGGCGCCGCCCCCCGGCCGGCGTTAGGGGGCCGGTTCGTCGAAGCGGCAGCTCAGCAGCAGATCGTCTTCCATGATCGACTGGATCTTGTAGGGAAGCGTCTTGAACAGATTGATCATGGCCCGGTTGCCCGGCGAAGTGACCGCATAAAGACCGGCGATGCCGTTTTCCCGGGCCGCCTTGGCCAGCTTGCCCATCAGAAGGCGCCCCATCCCCCTGCCCTGAAAATCCTTGCTGACCGAAAAGGCCACCTCGGCCATGTTCTTAGCCGGCTGCAGGTAGTACTCGCCCACGGCCACCACCCGGTCGAAGCCGAACTCGCCCACCACGGCGATGAGGGTCAAGTTGCGCACATAGTCGATCTGGCTCATGGCCTGCAGATCGTTGCGGGCGAAGCGGGTCTTTTCGTGGAAAAAGCGCGACAGGACATCGCTCTTGTCCAGCTGGTAGAAGTGTTCCTGGATGCGCCGCTCGTCCACCGGTTTGGTGGGGCGGATCGTGACCGTCTGGCCGTCGACGGTCAGGGTCTCTTCCAGCCGTACCGGGTAGACGCCGCGCACCGATTCGCCCAGGCGCCGCTCCCGGCCGATCATCCCCAGGGCCTTGGCCTCTTCCAGGAGCCGGTCGCGAAAATCCGGGTGGGCGATGCTGATCAGGGCCAGGGCCCGCTCCTGGGTGCTTTTGCCGAAGAGATTGACCGCGCCGAACTCGGTGACCACCCAGCGCACGTCCTGGCGCGGCAAGGTGACGATGGTGTGGGTGAGGATCGGTACGATGCGACTGGTTTTGCCGTCGTCGGCGGTGGCGGTGAGCATGATGATCGACCGCCCCCCCACCGAGCGGTTCGAACCGCGCACGAAGTCCGGGATCCCCGAAACCCCGGCAAAGAGGGTGGAGGCCACGGCGTCCGAGGAGACCTGGCCGGCCAGATCGATCCACTGGGCCACGTTCATGGAGACCATCTTGTGGTGGCGGGCGATGATCTCGATGTCGTTGACGTAGTCGGCCGGATGAAACTCCACCGCCGGGTTGAGATTCAAAAATTCGTAGAGGGCCCGGGAGCCGACGGCGCAGGTGGCCACCAGCTTGCCGGTGTTGAATCCCTTGCGCCGGTTGGTGACCACGCCCCGGGCGTACAGGTGCATGATGTCCTCGGTGAAGAACATCGAATGAATCCCCAGGTCGTTCTTTTCGGCCAGGGCCTGGCTGGTGGCCTGGCTGGCCGCGTCCAGGCCGATCTGCACCGTGGCCCCGTCATCGATGAGCCGGGCGATGTTCTGACCGATGCGCAGGGCCGTGTCCGAGGTTTCCACCGGACGAATGGTGAGCAGTTCTTCGTCGTGCTCGACGAAAAAATCCACGTCGTTGACGTGGATGAAGCTCTGCCCCAGGACCATGGGCATGTGTTGGTTGACCTGGGCGATGACCAGGTCGGCGGCCAGGGCGGCCGCCTGGGTGACGTCCACCGACACCCCGAAGCTCATCCAGCCGAAATCGTCCGGAGGCGACACCTGAACCAGGGCCACGTCGATGGGAATCCGTCGCCGGGCGAAGAGGCGCGGCACTTCGCTCATGTTCACCGGCGTATAGAAGCGCTGGTTGGGGGCCAGTTCCGGGGACCGGGCCGACCCGAGGTAGATGGAGCGGATGTTCATGCTGTCGCCGCCGCTGCGCTCGGCGATCTGGGTCAGCGGAGCGGTCTCCAGGGACATCAGGCGGATGATCTCGACGTCGCTCAGGCGGTCGGCGGCTTCGGCCAGGCCCCGCACCAGATGCTGGGGTTCGCCGCAGTAGGAGCCGATAAAGACCCGCTGGCCCGAACGGATGCGGGCGATGGCGTCCTGGAGGGAACACTTCTTTTGAACGTAATCATCGGCCCAGTAGCCGGTGGTCATGGCAGCCTCCCGCATGAAGGGTTGCAGCGGCGAAGCGCGGCCGGGCGGAAGGGTCGCCTCCCGGGGCGTTGCCTCGGGATCATCATATCAGATGCCCGCAAGATGGCCAGTCGTGATTGGCGCAAGACCACCGCTGCGCGGACAGGGGCTCATCCCGGCGGCCGACGGCTACGGCCTTTCCTCTCCGCTGCAGATTCCCCGCCGGCGCGCGCAATGAGGCGGGAAGGCGAGCGGACACCTATTTCTCCTTCCGGGCGACGGCCCCCAGCACCGCCGGATAAATGTGGGCCACGATGCGCTCGTAGCCCTCGGCGGTGGGGTGGATCCCGTCGGCCTGGTTGAGGCGCGGATCGCCGGCCACCCCCTCCAGGAAAAAAGGAATCAGGACGGCCCCGGTCTCCCGGGCCACCGCCGGATAGAGGGCTTCGAAGGCGGCGGTGTAGTCGCCGCCCAGGTTGGCCACCATCCGCATTCCCCCCAGGATCACCAGGGCACCGGCCTTCTGGAAGCGGCGGACCAGCGCCCGCAGGTTCCGCCCCACCAGGTCCGGATCGATCCCCCGCAGCCCGTCGTTGGCCCCGGTGACCAGGATCACGATCCGGGGTTGGAGGCGCTCGATGACCCAGTCCGCCCGCGACAGGGCGCCACTGCTGGTCTCGCCGCTGATCCCCGCGTTGATCACCCGCCACCGGTGGCCTTCGGCCCGCAGGCGGGCTTCAAGCAGCGCCGGGTAGGCCTGTTCCGGATCCAGGCCATAGCCGGCGGTGAGGCTGTCGCCCATGGCCACCATGACCGGCGCGGCGGTTTCGGCAGTCACCGCCGCGGCCCGGCGGTCATCCCGCCCCGACGGAGGCTCGGGAGAGCAGGCCAGGATCCAGGCGGCCAGGATCCAGACCAGGATTCGGGTTCTGGTCAACATGCAGTGTCCCTTTCACGCATCCTGGCGGCGCAGGAAGTCTTCGGGTTTCCGGCGGAGGATTCCACGGCTGGCGGCCATCCCCACGGCCATCACCAGAATGGGGGCGGCGGCCAGCAGCCCCAGGGTGGCCGCCGGATAGGCGCGGTAGCCGATGTCCAGGATCCGGGTGCAGATGGCGCCGGCGCCGGCCTGGGCCGCCGCCGCGGCCAGGATGCCGCTGATCAGGCCGATGAGGAGGTTTTCCAGGGCGAAGACCCGATTGACGAAGGCCTGGCGGGCGCCGAGGATCTTGAAGTAGACCGCCTCGCGGATCCGCGCGGCCCGGGTGGCCATCACCGAACTGACCACGATGAGCAGCCCGGCCAGCACGGAAAAGGCGGCAAAGAAGCGCACGATGGTGCCCAGCCGGCGCAGGATCCGGCCCAAATCCCGGGCCGCGGCCGTGGCGTCGATGACGCTGACATTGGGGTGGGCCGCCACGATGCGGCTCTGGAGGCGGCCGATATCCGCCGCGGGCACCCGCAGGGCCGCAAAACGGGTCTGCGGGGCGGCGGCCAGGACCTCGGGCTGGAACACGAAGTAGAAGAAGGGCTTGAGCGAATCGCGGGTCCGGTCGCGGACGCTGGACACCACCGCTTCCAGGGGGACGCCCTGGATGTTGAAGCGGATCCGGTCCCCCACCTGGAAGGCGTGCATCTCGCGCACCCCTTCCAGAACCGAGACCTGGACCCGGTCGGGGGGCCAGTCGGAGCGGAACAGGGCCCGGCCTACGGTGAGGACCTCGTCGTCGAGGAGCCCGTCGCGGTAGGTGAGGTTGAAAGTGCGCGCCAGGTTGTCGCGCCGGCGCCGGCGTTCGCTGTCACGGTCGACGGGCACGCCGTTGATGGCCTCCATGCGGGCGCGAACCACGGGATAGAACGCGGCCGCCGGTCCCAGTTCGGCGGCCAGGGCCGCCTGCTGGGCAGGCTGAATGTCGAGCAGAAAAAGATTGGGGGCATCCTCGGGAAAGGACTGGACGAAGGTGGCGTTGAGGTTGCGTTCCACCAGCAAGGTGGCGAAGATCACCGCCAGGGCGGCGGCCAGGGTGACCATGATGGAAGCGGTGGCGTTGCGCGGCCGGAACAGCCCCCTTACCGCCTGGCGCAGAACCAGGCCGCCAACCGGGATCCGGCGCAGCCCCCCCAGGACCAGGAGGGTCAGACCCCAGATGATCCCCACCAGGGCCAGGGTGCCGGCCACAAACAAGAGGCCGATGCGCGGATCCTGGACCTGCCAGAGGATCATCCCCACGAAAAAGAGGGCCGCCAGGGCGGCGGCGGTCACGTAGGCCGGCCCGCGGCGGAGGGTCTGTTCCGCCGCCTGCAAGATGGCCGCCGGCCGCACCTCGCCCAGGCGATAGAGGGGCAGAAAGGCGAACAGGAAGACCACCGCCACCCCCAGCAGCCCACCTTCCACCAGGGCCCGGGGTTCCAGCCCAAGGCGGGTGCCGGCCGGGATCAGGCCCCCAAAGAGCCGGGGCAGAAGGTGCTGGAGAAGGGCCCCGCCGGTCAGCCCCAGAACGGTCCCGGCCAGGCCCACCAGGACGACCAGGACCAGAAACTGGGTGGTGACGAAGCCCCGGGTGGCGCCCAGGGCCCGCATGAGGGCGATGGTGCGCTCCTGGTCCTTGAGCAGGGCCGTCAGGGCGCTCTGGATGCCCAATCCGGCCAGCAGGAGGGTGAAGATGCCCACCAGCCCCAGAAAGAAGCGCAGATTGTCGAAGAAGCGCTTGAGGCGCGAATCGGCGCCGCCGGCGGTCTCCACGGTCTCCTGGCCCGCCAGGGCGGCCCGGCTCAGGGTTTCCACCACTGCCGGGACCTGGGCTTCAACCAGGACCCGGACCAGGTAGCGGTGGCGTACGCGGCTGCCGTGGCGGACCAGATCCATGGCCTCCAGGTCGGCCGCCCCGGCCAGGATCCGGGGCCCCAGGGAGAACAGATCCACCGGCCGGTCCGGCTCCACCAGGATCACGCCGGCCACGGTGAGGGTCGTTTCGCCCAGGTGGAGCCGGTCGCCCACGGCCATGCCCAGGCGTTCCAGCACGGCCGGTTCCACCACCACGGTTCCGGGCCGCAGCACCTCGGCCAGGGCCCGGCCGCCGGCCAATTCCACCGCGCCGTAGAAAGGATACCCGGCTTCCACCACCTTGACCTGGGAAAGGAGGGTCGCCGGGCCGCCGGCAGCGCGGGCCACCGAGTAGAATTCGTGCACCCGCACCGCCGCGATGCGCCCGGCTTCGACCAGGCCCTCCACCGCGGCGGTCAGGGCCGGGGAAAAGGGAAGATTGGCACGCACGATGACGTCGGCGGCCTGGAGGCGGCGCGCATCCTCGATCAGGGTGCGGCGCACTCCGGCGGCAAAGCCCTCCAGGGCCACCAGACTGATCAGGGACAGGGCCGTGCACAAGGCCAGGACGGCGGCCTGGCGCCGCGACTGGACCAGGACCCGGCCGACAAAGCGCCTATGGAGCATGGGAGCGGTCCTCGCGGAGGCGGCCGTCGGCGATGCGCACCACCCGGTCGGCGGTGGCGCTGATCCGCGGATTGTGAGTCACCAGCACCAGGGTGGTACGCCGCTCCCGGTGGACCTCGGTCAGCAAATCGAGAATGGCCGCCCCGCTGGCCGAATCGAGGTTGCCGGTGGGTTCGTCGGCGAAGACCACCGCCGGGGCGTTGATCAGGGCCCGGCAGATGGCGATGCGCTGTTTTTCGCCGCCGGAAAGCTGGTGGGGAAAGCTGTCGGCCCGGCCGGCCATGCCCACCCGCCGCACCAGGGCCTGGGCCTTGGCGGCGGCCCGCGGATCGCCGGCCAGCTCGGCCGGAAACATCACGTTCTCCATGGCCGTCAGGGCCGGCACCAGGTGGTAGGCCTGGAACACGAACCCGATGGTGCCGTTGCGGATGGGGGCCAGCTGGTCCTCGTCCAGGTCGGTGATATCGCGCCCGGCGATGCGCACCCGCCCCGCGCTGGGCCTGTCGAGCCCGGACAGGAGGCTCAGGAGGGTGGACTTGCCGCTGCCGCTGGGCCCTTCGATGACCAGGAACTGACCCTCGGGGACCTGCAACGAGACGCCATCGAGGACCGAAATCTCGCGCGGGCCGATGCGATAGCGCTTGCTGAGCGACTCGGCTTCCAAAATGGCCATGAGAGGACTCCTCCGCGGGGGGTGGGGTACACGTTCCGCCACGATAACCATGTCCGGGCGGACAGTAAAGCGCCCGGCGCCGGATTGCACGGCCGCGTCAACGTCTTGCGATCCTGCCGGCGAGGGATTTGTTCCGGTTTAACCGCTCGGCGCGCCGGTGTCCGGGACGGCCGATCCCTGGTCGTGAACGCCTCGGCATGACACAGGAAGGGATGGCGCGCCAAGCCCCGGCTTGGCATTTGGGCAAAACTTCTGCCTTTTGGGCCGGGCTGGGGCTCGGCGTTCCGGGATGACCGCGAGGTCCCTCAGACCTGGCGCATGACCCGTTTTCCCGTGTCATTGGGGGGGGCGTGACAATGTCAGGGAAATGGAAAGTCAAAATCTTTACATTGACATTGACATTCTTCCTGGAGTATCTGGAATCCATCCCCCCGAAAACCGGGGAAACCGCTCCCCCAGACCCGGAGACGGCATGCAGCCGCTTCTCAGTGCCAAACAAAAACGCCTCCTTGACTACCTGCGGCGCCGGATCCAGCGCGACGGCAGCGCCCCGAGCCTGCGCCAGGCCGCCGGCGACCTGGGGGTGAGCCATGCCGCCGTGGCCCAGGGCCTGCGCCTGCTCGAAGAAAAGGGCTACCTGCGCCGGGACGGGCGCTACAGCCGCAGCCTCTACCTGCTCAACGCGGACCGCGAGGCGGCCGGATGGCAGCGCTGGCGCGAAGTGCCGGTGGTGGGCCGCATCACCGCCGGACTGCCCATCTACGCCCAACAGGAGTGGGACGGGAGCCTGGTCCTGGACGCGGCCGTGTTCCGCGGGCCGAACCTCTTCGCCCTGCGGGTGCGGGGCGATTCCATGCGCGATGCCGGCCTCCTGGACGGGGACCTGGCGGTCTGCGAACCGCGTCAGTACGCGGCCAACGGGGAAATGGTGGTGGCCCTGATCGACGGCGAGGAGGCCACGGTGAAACACTTCCATCTGCACGCCGACCGCATCGAGCTGCGGCCGGCCAACCCGGCCTACGCCGCCATGTCCTACGCGTTCGGGCGGGTTCTGGTCCAGGGCAAGGTGGTGGGCATTCAGCGCGCGATGACCTGAACGGGGCGCCGCACGGATCGCTTCCCCGTCGCGCATGGCCGCCTGTCCAGGCATGAGGCCTGCCGCCGGCCCCTGGCGCGGCCGGTCTGATCAAAACAGTCGAGGCTCCATGGCCGCATCCCCGGCGAACAATCCCTCTTGCCGCATCGAGATCGGCACTTCGGGCTATTCCTACGCCGAATGGACCGCGGCCGGATTCTATCCGCAGGGCACCGGTGCGGCCCGCATGCTGCCGCTCTACGCCGAGCGCTTCGCCGTCACGGAACTCAACTACACCTGGTACCAGATGCCCAAGGCGCCGGCGGTGGCCCGCATGGCGGCCAAGGTCCCCCCCGCCTTCGGCTTTGCCGCCAAGCTGAGCCGCACCCTGACCCACGAGGTGGACCCGGGGGCCTGGCGCGGCCAGGCGGCCCAGTACCGCGAGGGAATCGCCCCCCTGCGCCAGAGCGGCCAACTGCGGGCCGTGCTGGCCCAGTGGCCCCCCGCCTTCGAACGCACCCCGGCCAACCGCCGCTATCTGGCCGAACTGCTCGACGCCCTGGAGGGGCTTCCCCTGGCCGTGGAGTTTCGCCACCCCTCCTGGGCCGTGGACCGGGTCTTCGCCGAACTGGAAAGACGCCGGGTGACCCTGGCGGCGGTGGACACCCCCGCCCTGGACGGTCTTTTCCCGCCTCTGGACCTGGTCACCAATCCGGATCTGTTCTACGTGCGCTTCCACGGCCGCAACGCCCGGGGCTGGCGTTCGGGAAACCTGCAGCAGCAGTTCGACTACGACTACAGCGATACCGAACTGGCCCAGTGGGCCGGCGGGCGCATCCTGCCCATGTCGTCCAGATCCCGCGCCGGGGTGATCTTTTTCAACAACCACGTGCGGGCCCAGGCCCCGCGCAACGCCGAGACGTTGGCGGGTCTGCTTTCCGAACAGGGGCTTGTGCCAAACGGCGCCTTATCCGCACCGGAGGCTCCCCGACTGGGAACGGGGAATTGGAAACTGGAAACTTGATACGTGGAATCTGCCGCGAGCCGAATTCCTCAACCGGAAATGGACCGCACCGTCATCCATCTCAACATCGCCGATTTCGCCGTGGCCGTGGAGCGCTGCATCGAACCGCGGCTGCGGGGCCGGCCGGTGATCGTGGCGCCCCCCGCGGCGGCCCGGGCCGCGGTCTACGACATGAGCGAGGAGGCCTTCCGGGCCGGGGTGCGCAAGGGCATGGCCCTGCGCCGTGCCCGGCGCTGCTGTCCGGACGCCGTCCTGCTGGCGCCCCGTCCCGACCGCTACCAGCGGGCCATGACCGCCCTGCTCCAGCAGGCCCTGCCCTTTTCGCCGCGCATCGAACCGGGCGAGGACGACGGGCACCTGTTCATCGATGCCACGGGCACCGGCCGGCTCCTGGGACCACCGGTGGATCTGGCCTGGCGCCTGCACCGGCGGGTGCGCCGCCATCTCGACCTGAACGCCATCTGGTCCGTGGCCCCCAACAAGCTGGTGGCCAAGGTGGCCTCGCGCCTGGTCAAACCCAGCGGTGAATACATCGTGGGCGCCGGTGAGGAGGCCCTCTTCCTGGCCCCCCTTCCCCTGGACCTGCTGCCCGGGATGGAGGCCGCCGACCTGGAACGGCTCCATGCCTTGAACCTGCGCCGGGCCGCACAGGTGGCGCGGCTCTCGCGGGCCGAACTGGAAGTACCGCTGGGGCGCCGGGCCGGCTTGATCTACGAGACGGTGCGGGGAATCGATGCCTCCCCGGTGCTGGTGGTGGGCGAAAGGCCGGCCGCGGCGGCCCTGGACCATGTGTTTGAGACGGACACCAATGCCGGTCCGATCCTGGAAGCCGCCCTGTATCGCCTGGTGGAGCAGGCCGGGGCCGAACTGCGCCGCCGCCGCCGGGCCGCCCGGCGGGTGGCCCTGGTGCTGGATCACTCGGACGGGGTCCGCCGGGCGCGCCAGGTCAAGGCCGATCCGGCCACGGCCAACGACTTTCTGCTCTTCGCCCTGGCCCGGCGCGCCCTGCATCTGGCCTGGACCCGCCGGGTGCGGGTGCGCCGGCTGCGCCTGGTCTGCGATCGTCTGGTCTTTCCCCCGGCCCAGCTCGGGCTCTTCGAGGCCGAGCGCCGGGCGGCGCGTCGCCGGGACGACCTGATGGCGGCCATGGACCGGATCCGGCGGCGCTTCGGCGACGGGGCCCTGCGGATGGGCCGGACCCTGGAGGAGGCCTCCGTCTGAGGCGCCACCACACCGCCGCGGCCCGCCCGTGAGCGGCGGGATTCAAGCCATGGCCTCCGCCAGGGGCCCGTCTGGGCCGATCGGATCAGCGGGACCGCTTGACAGCCCATGGCCGGCATCCGATGATGGCCGGGCGGCAACGGCTCCATCCATGTCAACGGAAACCATCCCTCCGGGAGCAATCGATCCATGAGCAAACCCAAGACCGTATCCCTGGTGCTGGGCAGCGGCGGGGCCCGCGGGCTGGCCCACATCGGAGTGATCGACTGTCTGGAGCAAAACGGCTACCGGATCCGCTCGGTGGCCGGGGCCTCCATGGGGGCCCTGGTGGGAGGCATCTGGGCCGCGGGCCGCCTTTCCGATTACACCGACTGGGTCCAGGCCCTGACGCGCTTCGACGTCTTCAGAATGCTCGATTTTTCCTTTTCCTGGTCCGGATTGATCAAGGGAGAGCGGATCATCGGCCTGCTGCGCGAACTGGTGGGCGACCGTGAAATCGAAACCCTGCCGGTCTCCTACACGGCGGTGGCCACCGACCTGGACACGGGCAAGGAAATCTGGCTCAACCAGGGCAACCTCTTCGATGCCATCCGGGCTTCCATCGCCATCCCGACCTTCTTCACCCCCCACCACCACCTGGACCGGCGGCTGGTGGACGGCGGGCTGGTCAATCCGGTGCCCATCGCCCCGACCCTCAACGATCTGACCGACCTGACCGTGGCGGTCAACCTCATCGGCAAGGCCTCGCCCGAGATGGAGACCCCGCCGCCCCCGGAGCCCGATCCACAGGACCGCCTGAGCGCCTACCGCAGCCGGATCCGGCGCTTCATCGAGGGACTGACCGGCGCCGACAGCGCCGCCGCGGAGCCGCCGGACGAGGAACTGGGGCTCTTCGACATCCTCAACCGCTCCTTCGACACCATGCAGAGTACCGTGGCCAAGCTCAAGCTGGCCGCCTACACCCCGGACGTGGTGGTGGACATTCCGCGCAACGCCTGCGGCATGCTCGAATTTTTCCGGGCCGCGGAAATGATCGCCCTGGGCCGGCGCCTGGCCGAACAGGCCCTGCGCCGCCGGGACCTTTCTTCACCGGAAGCCGAGGTGGCGCGCTCCCCGTCCAAAAAACCCTAAAAATCCCAGAGCATCGGATCGGAGTCCAGGGTGTCGGTGACCGTCCGGCCGATGCGGTCCATTTGGGCCATGATCCCGGGGTCCAGGACCAGGTCCGCGGCGACGGCGTTCTGGCGCACCTGCTCGGGGTTGCGGGCCCCGGCGATGGCGCAGGTGTTTTCATGGGCCATCACCCAGGCCAGGGCCAGCTGCCCCAGGCCGACCCCCAGGCGCTCGGCCAGCGGACGCAGGGCGGCCAGGGCCTCCTGCGCCCGGCCGTAGTGCGCGGGCTGAAAGAGGCGGTTCTTGGCCCGATGGTCCCCGGGAGCGAAACGGTGGTCCGGACCGAACTTGCCGGTGAGCAGCCCCTGGGCCATGGGCGAGTAGGCCAGGACCGTGATGCCGTTCTGGCGGCAAAAATCCATGGTGTCGGCCTCGTGGTGGCGCCAGAAGAGCGAATAAGGGGGCTGGAGGCTGGCGATGGGGGCGATCCGGCAGGCCTCGGCGAGCTGTTCGCGGGAGAAGTTGGAAACCCCGATGGCGCGGATCTTGCCCTGACGCATCAGGGCCTTCATGGTCTCGAGGGGTTCGGCCAGCGGCACCGCCTCGGCCCCGAAACTGCCCGGAGGCCAGTGGATCTGGTACAGATCGATGTAGTCCGTGCCCAGATCGCGCAGGGACTGCTCGCAGGCGGCCACCACCTGCTCGCGGCGCAGGCGGTTGGCGAACACCTTGGTGGCGATGACCACCTCGTGACGCCATTCACCCAGGGCCTTGCCCACGATCCGCTCCGAATGGCCGCCGCCGTAGACCGTGGCCGTGTCGAAGGCCGTGATCCCGCTGTCGAAGGCGGCCCGCAGGGCCTTGAAGATCTGGTCGTCATCGATGTCGGTCCACATGCTGCGGCCGGCCTGCCAGGTCCCCATGACGACGGCGGACAGGGAGATGTCGGTCTTTCCCAAACGAACGGTCTTCATGATCGGCCTCCTTGAAGCAACGTTTCAGAATGGCATTGCGGTGCCAGGTGGCGCCCACCACCGGCTCCGGACCCAGAACGAAACGCCGGTGCAGGTCCGGCGCGGCGATCTTCACCCGGCAGGCGGCGAACCGGAGCCGCAAGACCAGGGGGCCCAGATGGACGATGAGCCAGGAGATGATGTTGGAACGCGCCATGACAGGTGCTGCCGCCGGCCGCTCGCGCAACCGGTGTGATCGGGCGGGTGACCGTCGTTTCTGAAATTTCTGGACTGTCTTGCGCCGTCCCGCGTCGATGAACAGGGATTTGTGCTGGCGCCGCAATGACGGCAGAATCCCGCCATCGATCCGGACTGGATCAAGCCTCCAGCCGGCAGGTGCGGAGCACGTTCCCGTCCAGGCTTCTGACCTCCAGCCATTCCGCGTCCAGAAGGCCATAGGAGGGGGAATGGCCGTCCTTGGGCAGCCCCACCGACCCGGGGTTCAATACCCAAATCTCCCCCCGGCGCTCGGCCAGCGGGATGTGGGTATGGCCGGAAACGAAGATGTCCCCGGGTGAAAGGGGGGGCAGGCGGTCCGGATCGAAGCGGTGGCCGTGGGTCAGAAAGACGCGCCGCCCCCAGGCCAGGATCCAGGCATAGTCGGCCAGGGCGGGAAAGGCCAGCAGCATCTGGTCCACCTCGCTGTCGCAGTTGCCCCGCACGGCCAGGATCCGGTCGCGCCACCGGTTGAAGACTTCGGCGGTGCGGGCCGGGTCATAGTCCGCCGGCAGGGGGTTGCGCGGGCCGTGGTAAAGGGCGTCGCCCAGAAAGGCCACCTGTCCGGCACCTGCCCGGCGGCCGGCCTCCAGGGCGGCTTCCAGGGCCCCGGGAGAACCATGGACATCGGAGATGAATTGGATCTTCATGTTGCGGGATGCCTCTTTTCTCCACGCATTGATCTGGGATTCATCCTGCCCCTCGCCCGTCGTGCCTCCCATTTTACACCGGCGATAGTTCCAAAAGGCGATCCAGCCATCGGTACAGCAGCGCGTTGGCCCGGGCGAAGCGGGCCGCATCGGCCAGCATGGCGGCCGGGTCCTGAACGAAAGGTCCGCCGTCGATCTCGTGGCCGCAGTGGGCCACCAGGCCACGGGCGCTGGCGGGGGTGGTCTCCAGGTGAAACTGCAATCCGAGCACCCGCCCGTCGTAGAGAAAGGCCTGGTTGGCGCAGGCCGTGCTGCTGGCCAGATGGACGGCCCCGGCCGGCATCTCGAACGTGTCGCCGTGCCAGTGAAAGACGTCCACCGAGGCGGGAAGCAGGTCGGCCAGGGGCGTCTGGCCGGCGGCCGGGGTGGGCCGCACCGGAAACCAGCCGATCTCGCGCCAGCGGTTGCGCCCCACCCGGGCGCCCAGTACATCGGCGATGAGCTGCGCGCCCAGGCAGACGCCCACCACGATCCGGCCGGCCGCGACGGCTTCGGCGATGGCGCGCTTTTCGTCTTTCAAAAAAGGGTAGCGCCCGTGTTCGTAAATGTTCATGGGCCCGCCCATGACCACCAGGGCGTCGAAATCCTTGGGTCCGGGCGGCCGGTCCCCTTCAAAAAGCCGGGTGCCGGCCATGACCGCCCGCCGGGCTCTGGCCCAGTTGAAAATTTCGGCGGGATCCTCGAAAGGGACGTGCTGCAGGTAGTGAATGCGCATGGGGCGCCTCTTTTGGGCTTTGCCGGTCAGGGTTTCCTGCATCGCTTCGCGGCAGCGATGCCCCGGTGGCGTTCACAATGGCGGCAAAAGGGGATGCCATTGCGAACTTTTCCCTCTTTACCCGCCTGCCGGCTGGCATCGCGGGCAGACATGGGTGCTGCGCTGGCCCACCACCAGGCGCCGGATGACCGCGCCGCAGCGCGGGCATTGCTGGCCGGTGCGCCGGAAAACCTTGAGGGCCTGACGATTGTGGCCGACCCCGCGGGTGGTGGCGCTGAAATGGCTCTGGCCACGGCCCAGGCTGGTGCCGCCGTTGGCCAGGCCACGGCGCAGGACGCGGCGCACGGCCCGGTGCAGGGCCCGGATCTGGTCCGCCGCCAGGTCCGCGGCCGGTCTCAGGGGATGGAGCCGGGCCTCCCAGAGGGCCTCGTCCACGTAGATGTTCCCCAGGCCGGCCAGCACGCGTTGATCCAGCAGGAGCGGTTTGAGCGCTCGGCGCCGTCCGTCCAGGCGGCGGGCCAGGGCGCGGGCGGTGAAGTCCTCGGCCAGGGGTTCGGGCCCCAGCGTGCCAAGCACGCTTCGGGGATCGTCCGCCAGCCAGATGCGGCCGAACTTGCGCGGATCGTGGAAGCGCAGCTCCCGGCCGTCATCGAAACCCAGGGCCAGGTGCTCATGCCGGGCAGGCGGCCCTGGACGATCAACGAGCACCAGGCGGCCGGTCATGCGCAGGTGGATCAGGAGCCAACCGCCCCGGGAAAGCCGGCAGCCGATGAATTTGCCGCGCCGAAACAGGCCGGCCACGCGCCGGGCGTGCACGCCGTCGGCAAAGGCACAGGGATCGATCTGCGCCAGGCATCCCGGCCAGTGAATGGTGCAGGAGACGATGGTCCGGCCGATCAGGCCGGCCGCTTTCAGATCGTCGACGATGGTCTGGACTTCGGGCAGTTCCGGCATCGTTCCAGGCTCACGGCAGATCGTTGAGGCGATCGATCAGTTGCCGCAGGCGGCCCAGGCTGCGGCGGTTGAAGTCGATGACCAGGCGCGGCAGGTGAGCGATATCCGTCTGGCCGGCCTCTTCGGGAAGCGGGCCCGAGGCCTGCATGCGCCCGCCGGGGGCGAGCAGGTCGGCGAAGCGGTCCGCCAGGCCCTCGATCTGGTCGGCCGCCAGGGGCGCGTTCAGGCGCAGCACGCACTGTCCGTTGACGTAGCGCAGGCTGTGGTAGCGCCGGTAGAAGCGGTCGATGGCGGCCACGGCCTCCTCGACGGAGGAAACGATCTCGAAGAGGGCCAGATCTTCCCGGGCGATGCGGCCGGTGCCGAGCAGCTGGTCCTCGATGAAGCGGCGCCATTTGTCCCAGTAGGTGCTGCCGGGGGGTTCCAGCAGCACCAGGGGCAACGGATCGCGCTTGCCGGTCTGCACCAGGGTCAAGGTCTCCATGGCTTCGTCCAGGGTGCCGAACCCGCCCGGAAAGAGGGCAACGGCGTCGGCCTCCTTGACGAAGGCCACCTTGCGGTTGAAGAAGTACTTGTAGGTGATGCTGCGGGGGCTGTTTTCCAGCACCGGATTGGATTTTTGCTCGAAGGGCAGCCGGATGTTGACCCCGAAGGAATGCTCGGCTCCGGCCCCCTCGTTGGCCGCCTGCATGATCCCGGGCCCGCCGCCGGTGATCACCATGTAGCCGGCCGCCACCAGACGGCGGCCCAGTTCCACCGCCATGCGGTAGGACGGCTCGGCGGGAGCGGTGCGCGCCGAGCCGAAGACCGTCACCTTGCGCAGGTGCCGGTAGGGCGCGAAGACCTTGGTGGTAAAGCGCATCTCCTTGAGGGAGGTGTTCATCAGTTTCAGATCGGCCCGGCCCTCGTTCTCCCGGCCGGCCTTGAGGGCCGAGATGATCATCTCGCGCACGATGGGCCGGTGCGCGATCCCGCCCGCGGCCTCCATGAGGTCCTCGATGGCCCGATCCACCGGGCCGTTGGCGGGGGCGAAGTGCAGTTCGACGGGGGTGTCGGAATGTGGCGGCATGCGAAAACCTTATGGGGGGGCCATTGCGGGCCGGACCCGGAATCGGTGTTAACCGGCGGCGCGTTAGCGCCAGCCCGCCGCCTGCGATCCCACCGCGAAGCCGCGCCGGACACGCTGCGACAGGCACATCAAGCTAACGCACGGGACGGGTCTGTCAACCTTGGACGGCTGCGGCCCACGCCCCCGCCAACGACCGGCGGTGACGGGATCAGGAGGGATTTTTTGACGGCGCGGCTTGTTGATCTGGCGAGAACCGGCCCAGGGGAGATCGCCGATCCCCCCTGGGCCGATGTTGACGCGGAAGAGTTTCAGTTCCAGCAGGGCCCGCGGCCGCCCTTGCCGTGGTGCGCTCCCGGGCCGCGGCCGGCGCCCCAGCCCGCCTCGGGGGCGATCTGGTGCACTTCCAGCCGATGGGCCAGGCGCCTGGCATCCAGATCGGCGCTCAGGGCCGAGATCTCCTTTTGCAGGGCCATGGCCGCGGCGCTGTCCGGGGTCTTCTTGGCCAGCTCGGCTTTCAGGGCCAGCTCCTTCTGGCGCAGTTCACCGCGCAGATCGGCCGTGGCGGCATGAAAGTCGCTGCGCAGCTTGTCCAGCTGGGCGATCTGGGTGTCGCTCAGGTTGGCGCCCCACCCCGCCCCCCGGCCTTCCGCGAAGCGCGGGCAGTCGGCGCCGTCGCCCCGCATATGCCGGCCGGGCGCGTTGGGGCCGGCCAGGGCGATACTCGAAAAGCCCACCAGGGCGATGATGGCGGTGATCAGAAGGCCTCTGTTGAGAACGTGCTTCTTCATGGTGATCTCCTTTCAGCTTGGGTTGGTTGGGTACCGTGATGTTTGGCCATTGGTGACCCAAACCAAAAGCAAACCGTGTGCCAAACACCTTGAGTCGCTTATATCTTATTTGTTTTTAAGGAGTTAAAGTAAAATCTGGATCCAGTTCGATAGGGGACAACCGCTCACCCAACCGGGAACAAATGACCCGCATCGAGAAGGTTCCAGTATTAGCGGGTCAAAAGTATCCACCCCGGTCTGCCGAATGGATCGCCGCGGCGCGGAAAAATTCCATGGACCGCTGCGGGTAAGAAGCCCCGATCTCACCCCGGTGGCGCGCACCGCAGCGGATCGACCGCTTCCACCCCCTCCCGGCGCAGGGCGATGCATTCGAGGATCCGCTCGTGGGTCTGCCGCGAGACGGGAAAGGCCAGGGCCACCAGGAAGGCCGCCGCGCTGCACAGGCTCGGCACCAGGGCGTAGAGCACCTTGAGAGTCTCGACCACCGCGGGCGGCTGATCCGGTCCGGGGGCGTATCCCGCGGTCCCGAGAAGCATCAGCCCGGCCCCCACCCCGACGGCGGCGGTCAGCTTCTTGACCACCGACCAGATGCCGATATACCAGCCCTCCTGACGCCGGCCGGTGAGATATTCGTCGTAGTCGATGACATCGGCCTGAATGGCCGAGGGCAGGGCCAGGGTGGCGCCGAAGCCCAGCCCCGAGACGACCACCAGGACCCCGTAGAGCCAGGCGTCCCCGGCCCCCAGAAAGTAGACCCCGGAAAAGGCCCCTGTGTTGATCGCCATCGAGGCCAGCCAGGCGTTTTTCTTGCCGAAGCGTCCCGCCAGCCGGATCCAGACCGGCAGCATGGCGATGCCGGAAGCGAAGTAGAGCAGCAAAAAGACTTCGGCGCCGGTGGTTTCCAGCACGTACTGGACGTAAAACAGAATCAGGGTGGCGGGCAGGTTGCTGCCCAGGGCGCTGATGGTATAGGCCGCCAGCAGGATCAGAAAAGGTCGGTTGCGCAGGATGGCGCGCAGGTCCCGGGCGCGCAGGGCGGCAAACTGGCCGGGAACCGCATCCCGTTCTCGAATCCGGTAGACGCACCAGAAGCTGAAGCCGACCAGCATCGGCGCATAGAGCAGCGCGATCCAGAAAAACTTTTGCCGTTCGTCCTGAACGGCCGGCAGGGCGTCCACGATGGCCGGGGCCGCCGCGGCCGCGAGGGTGCCGGCGATGAGCAGCCCGTCGCGCACCGCAAAGAGGGAGGTCCGCTCGGTGTAGTCCGAGGTGATTTCCGGCCCCAAGGCCTCGTAGGGCACCGTGACCACGGTCCAGCACAAAAAAAGGGCAAAAAGGGAGGCGGCAAACCAGACCGGCGCACCGGCGGCCGACAGCTCGGGCGGGATGAACAGAAAGAGCATCGCCGCCGCCAGACAGAGGCTGCCGGCAAGGATATAGGGCCGGCGCCGGCCCAGGCGCGTGCGGGTGCGGTCCGAAACCACCCCCAGCAGGGGATCGGTAAGGGCGTCGAAGATCCGGATGGCAAACAGAATCGTACCCACCCAGGCGATGGGCACCCCCACCACGTCGGTGTAGAACTTAGGGATGTGCACGTACACGGGGATTCCCACCACCGCCAGGGCAAAGGCCGGCAGCCCATAGGCCAGCTTGCGCTCCCAGGTAAGCGCGCGGGCCCCCTGCCCGGCCATCATGAGCCCCCCAGAAGCCGGTCGCGAAACCCGCGGTCGATGGGATCGGCTCCCAGCCAAATGGCAAAAACGGCGCCGGCAAAGTCGTCTCCCGGAATGACACCCAGGGATTCGCCGTTGAGGCTCAGTTCGGTTCCCCGGCCCGGAATGAAGGTCAGGGCGTAGCGGTCTCCCGGGCTCACGTCACGGTACATGGCCGCCAGCCGGTCGATGCGCGCCTGCAGCCGGGCCTGTTCGGAAGGAGAAACATTGTCGGCGATCTTCTTGCGGGTGGCCGCGGCAAAGTCCTCGCCCTTGATGGCGTGAAAGTAGGCGAGTTCCAGTTTCTTTGGCACCGGCGCCAGGACGTCCCGGGATGCGGCCTCATCCGGCAGGTAGAGCGCCCCCACATAGGCCTTGATCACCACCATGTAGCGCAGCAGCCCGTAGCCTCTCAGCGTCAAACGCGTATCCTGGAGGTCCACCTCGCGAGCGAATGCCACCCCTTCGAGGCGCACCGCCGGCGCGGCCGCGGCGGGCAATGCCGCAACCAGCAAAAACAGCATGACCGGGGTCAAAAAATTCATCATCTCAACGCTCCTCATCGCAAGTGCGGCATCATGGCAGCGGTGGTGCCGAACAGATTTCACACATCCGCACCATGGAGGCCGCGCATTCAGGCTTTCGATCGTAGCTATCATCGCCACGAACCGGGCGATTGACAAGTAGACGGGACGGAAGCAGATTGAAGAAAGATCGCGGTCGTAATGATAGGTCTTTCCAACCAGCGCAACAACCCGCGAAAGGATGCCGACACATGTGGAAGATCACGGAGCGCATCGACATCGCCGCAGCGCCGGAAACGGTTTTCGACTACCTGAGCCGCTTCGAGACCGTCCAGGAGTGGGATCCCGGCGTCCTGACCGCCCGCCGGCGCACCCCGGGGCCGCCGGCCGTCGGCAGCCGTGTTGACGTCACCCTGCGGTTCGGATGGCGCCGCGTCCCCATGACCTATGAGGTCAAGGCCATGCAGCGGCCCGGCGAACTGGTGCTCGAAGGAAGGGGGGCCGGTTTCACGGCCGGCGATCGGATCGTCCTGGAACGAATCCCAAACGGCACCCGCCTGACCTACCAGGTGGTCGTGCGGTTTAGCAAACCACCATCCCGGATCGCCGACGCCGGCCTGCGGCTTGTCTTCCAGATCAGCGCCCGGCGGGCCATCCGGCGCCTGCGGGCCATGCTCGCCGGGGCCGCCAAACCGCCGCGGTTGACCCTGATGACGCGTCTGGCGGATCGCTCGATCCTCGTCGGGATGCTCGGGTTCACCCGAGCCGGCTTTCACCTGGCCAAAGCCCGGCTTCCGGCAGCCTCCGGACTCTACAGCGGCCGGACCATGGTGCTGACAGGGGGCACTGCGGGCATCGGGCGGGCCGCGGCGGCGGATCTCTACAACCGCTGCGCGCATCTGGTGGTGGTGGGACGCAGCGCGCAAAAGCTGCAGGCCCTGCAAAAGGAACTCATGGCCATGAATGGCGGCGGCCGTATCGAGACCGAAACCGCCGACATGAGCCTGACGGCCGATGTGCGCGATCTGGCCGTGCGTCTCATGCGGCGGCACCCCAAGATCGACGTCCTGATCCACAACGCCGGGGCCTTGTTCAACGATTACGGCAAAACCGCCGAGGGGATCGAGCGCACGCTGGCCACCGATCTGCTGGGACCCTATCTGCTCACCGGCCTGCTGCGGCCCGCGCTGGAGGCCGCCGGGGGGGCGCGCGTCATCCTGGTGGCGTCCGGGGGGATGTACACCCAAAAAATCCGTGTGGACGACCTGCAGTCCGCCGCCGGCCCCTACAACGGCCCGGTGGCTTACGCCCGGGCCAAGCGGGGTCTGGTCATTCTGGCCGGCGTCTGGGCCCGGCAATTGGCTCGGGTGGGGATCGGGGTGCACGCCATGCACCCGGGCTGGGTCGACACCCCGGGCCTGCGACGGTCGCTGCCCGGCTTTCAGCGCTTTCTGGCCCCAGTCTTGCGCACGCCCGACCAGGGGGCCGACACCATCGTCTGGCTGGCCGCGTCAGCGGATGCGGGCCGCACCAGCGGGGGCTTCTGGCTGGACCGCAAACTGCGCGCCACCCATGTCTTTCCCGGCACCCGTGAAACCCCCGGGGAGCGGCGCCGCCTCATCGCGGCCCTGGACGGGCTGACGCGGCAGGCGGGGGATTAGTCCAGATCGGTAACGGTGGCCATTCACGTTAGCGCCAGATCTAGAGACAGCTGCCGCCCCCCGGCAGCCGCCTGCGCAAAAAGTGGGTGCGCTGATTCATGGGAAGGCGCCGCAGGCGGCGGATTTGTTCGCGCAAGGCCTGCTCGCTTTCCTTTATGAGAAGGTCCAGTTTTTCCGTTTTATTTACTTTTTTGGGCTTCATCCAAGGTAGTCTCCAGGATATCGATGACCGCCAGGTCGCGAGGCCGGCCAAGTGCTCGCTTGCTCTGGATGATTTTTGCCAACGAGGCGACCTTCACGCGATAGGCGCCAAACTCGACTTCCACGGCATCCGATTTCAGCGACTCGAAGGAGCGGATGCCATGCAGCACCGACATGAAATCGATCTGGAGACCCGTGTCCTCATTGACGATGCGATACAGGCCGGAAACCGGATAATAGGGCTTTAAAATCGCACCATTCAGTTGGTCGGCCACGATTTTAAGCTTCTTGAGATTGCCCGGTGTTTTGCGGAACATGAAATCGAAGTCCAGCGTCGTCACGGGCGCCCCGTGAAGGGCGGCCGCCGCATTGCCCACCATAACGACCTCGAGTCCGGCCATATTCAACGCTTCAACGACTTTCGTAAGAATCGGCGCTGCATTCATCATGAATTCCCGCTTATGCAGATGTCAATTCAACGATCCCTTGCGCAAGGTAGGCATCGCTGTGAATCATGCAAGACAGCCATTCGCAACCCACCTTGCTTTACATCCGCCCTTCCCGGGTGACCACTATCTGCAGATCGCCCAGCACACGCTCGGCGAATCCCGCCTCGCAGCTCCCCAGGTAGTAGATCCACTTGCGCTGAAACACGCGGTCGAAGCCCAACGCCGAAACCCGCTCCCGGTTGGCCTCGAAGCGGCTGCGCCAGGCGGCCAGGGTGGCGGCGTAGTGGGGGCCGATGTTTTCCGCGTCCTCGACCATGAAACGCGAATGGCGGGTCATGGCCCGCGTCAGAACGGTCAGGCAGGGGAGCAGGCCGCCGGGAAAGATGTGCTTCTGGATCCAGTCGTGGCTGCGGCGATAGGTCTCGTAGCGCTGGTCCGGGATGGTGATGGTCTGGAGCACGGCACGGCCGCCGGGGGCCAGGAGGCGGTCGAGCTGTTTGAAAAAAGTGCCGTAGTAGCGATGCCCCACCGCTTCGAGCATCTCGATGGAGACGATCTTGTCGAAGCTTCCGCGCAGGTCGCGATAATCGCAAAACAAAATCCGGATGCGGTCTTCCAGCCCGGCCTGGCGGACCCGCTCGCGCGCCAGGTCGAACTGGTCTTTCGAAATGGTGATCCCGGTGACCCGGCACCCGGTGCGGCGCACCGCCGCGATGGCAAAAGCGCCCCAGCCACAGCCGATCTCCAGCACATGGTCCCGATCGCTGAGGCGCGCCTTGTCGATGATGGCCGCGAGCTTGTTCTGCTGGGCGGTTTCCAGGCTGTCTTGGGGATCTCTGAAGATGGCGCATGAATAGGCCATCGCATCATCGAGAAAGGTCTGGAAAAAGGCGTTGGAAAGGTCGTAGTGGCGCCGGATGTTGCGCCGGCTGCCGGGCCGGTTGTTGGGTCGAGCCAGGTAACGCAGCTTCTCCAAGGCCCCCATGAACAGGGCCTCGACGAAATTGCCGTCCCTGAAGGTATCCCGGTCGCGGATGAAAAAGGAGATCACGGCCGGAACGTCGTCCGTGTCCCACTCGTCGTACATATAGGCTTCGCCCAGCCCGATGTCCGCCCCCAGGGCCACCCGGGAAAAAAAGCGGTAATCGTTGACCCGCAGGCGGGCCGGACGGCCGCCGGACGGCGGGCCGAATCGGTGCACGGCCCCATCGGGCAGGGTCAGATCCATCCTGCCGGCACCGGCCCTGGCCAGATGCCCGAGGATGCGCTGCATGCAAAAGCGCTGCAGCGCGGTCGGCGGGAGCCGGCGCACGGTCATGGGGCTGGAGGGCACCGGCTTGTCGTGGAAGCGCAGCCGGCGCTTGAAATAGAGCACGAAGGCTTCGCGGTAGATGCGGGCCACGGTGAGGTGGGGCATGAACGGGTGCCGGACCAGGGTTTTCAGATGACGGGCAGGGGTCAGGGGCTGCCCGCGGCCCTTGAGCCAGGCCCGCAGAATGTGCCGGCCTTCGCGGTGCAGATCGATACGGATGTCCAGTTCCTGTCGGATGTCGCCCAGGCGGAAGCGATAGGTGCCGTCCAGGGTGTTGAACGGCGAGACGTGAAAGGCCTTGGCCGCCTGGTAGCGGGCCGGGAATCCCCCGCCGTCGCCCAGCAGCGGATAGATGTGCTTCTCGCCGTAGGTGTTGTTCACCTCGGCCACCACGGCCAGAAGCCGGCCGGCGGCGGCGAAGCAGAAAAAGAAGCTTACCGGGTTGAAGGCATGGCCCAGAAGCCGCGGCGAGGTCACCAGAACGATCCGCGTGATTGGCGCGACATCCAGCCCCCGGGCCGTCAAATGCGCCATCAGCTTGCGGCGGATGCGGCCTGGCGTCGGATCCAGATAGTCCCGGTCGTAAAGCGATACGGGCCGGGCCCGGTTGTAGCCGAAAAGGGGCAGATGACGGTCGATGACCTCCAGCTCGGTCAAATCCAGGGCATAGACATAGAGTCGGTAGGCCAGCCGGTGCGCGGTGGGGTGGAAGCGTTCGTGCTCCACAACCCCATGGTAGAGCTTAGAATGCATCGTCGGCCCCCAGGGCCTTGGCCGCCTCAACCCCGGCGCGGGCCGCGTCTTCATGGAAGCCGTAGCCGAAATAGGCGCCGCAAAAGCAGGTGTGGCGCCGGCCGTTGAGCCGCGGCAGCGCCGGCTGGGTGGCCAGGCTCTCGAAGGTGTAGGTCGGGTGGGTGTAGGTCATCCGGGCGACGATGCGCTCTTCGGCGACCGGTGCGAAGGGATTAAGGGTAACCAGGTATGGATGGCGGGTTTCGAGCCGCTGGAGCCGGTTCATGTGATAGGTCAGGGTCACGCCCGAGCGGGCATCCGAACGGGCGCTGCGAAAAACGTTCCACGAAGCCCAGGCCCGGCGGTTGGCGGGCATCCAGCGCGGGTCGGTGTGCAAAAAGGTCTGGTTGGTGCTGTAGCGCCAGGCCCCCAGGAGCCGGCGCTCGTCCGCGGAGGGATCGGCCAGCATTTTCAGGGCCTCGTCGGCATGGGCGGCGATCACGACCCGATCGAAGCGGTGATTTTGGCCGCCGGCGTCCTGGAGGATCACCCCGTCCGCTTCGCGCCGGATGGACGCAACGGCCGCGCCGGTCCGCACCTCGCCGCCAAAGCGCTTCAAAAATGCCCGCACATAGGTGTGGCTCCCGCCGGCCACGTAATACCACTGGGGCTGGTGGCGGAGGGCCAAGAGCCCGTGGTTTTCAAAGAAGCGGGCGAAGCTGAGCATGGGAAAGTGCTCCACGGTGGCATCCGGGGCGGACCAGATGGCGGCCACCATGGGAAACAGATACTGCTCGCGAAAGCGCGGCGAAAAGCGGAAGCGGCGCAAAAATCGGCCCAGGGTGAAATCGTCCAGCTCCCCCCGCTGCAGTTTGGCGCGCACCAGTCGGTTGAAGACCAGGATTTGGCCCAGCATGGCCCAGTAGGTCGGGTCCACGAGGCTGGCGCGCTGGGCGAAGAGGCTGTCCAGGCTGCGGCTGGCATACTCGAACCCGCTCTTTTCGCAGCAATAGGAAAAAGACATGTCGCTTTTGGCGATGGCCACGTTCAGATGGCGCAAAAAGCGATTCAGAATCGGGTAGGTGCGGTCGTTGAAGACGATGAAGCCCGTGTCCACCGGGGTGCCGGCGTCCGGGCCGTCCGGGATCACGACGGTGTGGGTGTGGCCGCCGATGTAGCCGTTCTTTTCAAACAGTGTGACCTGGTGGCGGCGCTGAAGCAACTCAGCCGCGACGATCCCGGCCACCCCGCCGCCCACCACGGCGATACGCAAGCTCTGGTCGTCTGTCGGGTTGGCCATCGGTGTGCCTGGACTCCGGTTCTCGGGTCGTCTGGGATCGGGCCCGGCGCCCGCAGGCGCGGCGCGGCCGCCATGGGGCTTTCCGTCCGGACATTGAGGTCTTCAGGGTCAAGACGCGAAACATTCCCAGTATAGATAAGTGCGCAGTAAATTCAAGTGCCCGGTCGCAGATGACAGGATCCCGTCAAAGCGGGGATCCGGTCTCTTTCCGTGTCATCCCGGGCAGCGCCAGCGGCGAAGGATCCGCACCTGCGAAAGACAGCGGGCGGCCTCCACGGAAAATCAAACGCCACCGCGCCCGCTTTCCGCAATTCAGGTGCAGGGAGCGCCTGCCGTCACTTCCCGCCGTTCTTGGCACGCGCGGATTTCTCACGGGGGTTCGGGATGGCACGGAAACCCGTTCCGCATAAAAGCTTGACCGGGCCGCCGCCGCGGCATAAAGCATCACCCTGATGAAACTGCGCCTTATCATCCTGACCCTGACCCTCATGGCCCTGGCCGCCTTCACGGCCGGTGCCTACGCCTACTACCGGGCCATGAAAGCCGCGGTGCTGGCCGACACCGAGGTGCGCATGACCGCCGAGGCCAGCGCCATCGCCAGCCGGATCGCCAATGCCCTGCGGGAAAACCTCAAGACCGCCCGCACCCTGGCCGGACTGCCGGCAGTGGTCGACCCCCTCGAGGCCCCCAGCACCGAGCGAATCCGGGCCGCCGAAGCCCTCCTGGCGCATTTTCAGCAGAACCTGGAGGTCAGCGTCTGCTATCTGATGAACGCCGAGGGCCTGACCCTGGCGGCCTCCAATTCCCAGGATCCCATCAGCTTCGTGGGGCAGAACTACGCCTTTCGCCCCTATTTTCAACAGGCCATGCGGGGCATCCCCTGGGTCCATCTGGCCGTGGGGGTCACCTCCGGAGTGCGCGGCATTTACAGCAGCCATCCGGTGCAGCAAGCCGGCGCGCCATCGCCTTCGGGCGTGCTGGTGATCAAGAGCGCCATGGAACCGGTCGAAGACGCCATCAGCCGGGCCTTCTCGGTGGACTGGGCCCTGGTCGACCCGGAAGGGGTCGTCTTTGCCGGCAGCCGCCCCGAATGGCGCCAGCACCGGATCTGGAACGAGGCCGGCACCCCGGACAACCCCGGGGCTCCTTCCCGGGACGCGCCACACGACGGCCTTCAACCCGCCGGCGACGGCTGGGCGGCGGGTCCCGACGGCCGCCGCTACCTGGTGCATCGGGCGCCGGTTCCCGATTTCGCCGCCTGGCAGATCATCACCTTCGGCGACCGGGACCAGATCCTGGCCGGCCTGGACAGCCCCATCTTCGATGAACGGCGCGCCGTCCTGATCCTGGCGACCCTCGTCTTCGCCTCGCTGATCGGGGCGCTGTACGCCGTGGCCCGCGAAGACATGCGCCAGCGGCAGGACGCCCACGCGGCCCTGGGCCGCCACAATGCCTACATGGAGGCCTTGCACGAAGCCACCCTGGGCCTGCTGGGACGCATGACCCGCGACGAGCTGATCGAATCGGTGCTCAACCGCGCCGGGGCCCTGGCCGGGACCCGCAACGGGTTTCTCTTCCTGTACAACGCCGATGCGCAGGTGCTGGAGCTCCAGGTGGGCCTGGGCGCGTTCCACCAGGCCGTGGGCGTGCAGGTCAGGCCGGGCGAGGGCCTGGTGGGCAGGATCTTCGTTTCCGATGCGCCTCTGATGATCCCCGACTACGCCCGGTGGGAGGAACGCCTGGAGGATTCCCGCTTCGCATCGCTGCGGGCGGTAATGGGGTTTCCCCTCAAAAGGGAGGATCAGATCGTGGGCGTGATGGGGCTGGCCCACCTGACCCCGGAAAAAGCCTTCGGCCCGGAAGAACAGAACGCCCTGATGCGTCTGGCCGAGCTGGCCACCATCGTGCTGGACAACGCCACCCTTTACCAGCGCCTGCAGCAGGAGCTGAAAGAACGCCAGCATGACCAGGAGGCCCTGGAGCTGGCCAACGCGGAGCTGCAGCGCCTGGCGGTGATCGACGGGCTGACCGAGGTGGCCAACCGGCGGCACTTCGATGCCCATCTGGAAAGCGAATTCCGGCGCATGCGGCGCCACCGCCAGCCGCTGAGCCTGCTGCTGTGCGACGTGGACCACTTCAAGGACTTCAACGACGCCAGGGGCCATCTGGCCGGCGACGACTGCCTCAGGGAGGTGGCGCGCGCCATGGCGGCCCATGGGCGCCGCCCCGGCGACCTGGTGGCCCGCTACGGGGGCGAGGAGTTTGCCGTGATTCTGAGCCGCACCGATGCCGCCGGGGCCCGCCAGGTGGGCGAGCGGATCCGCAGGGCCGTCGAAGCCCTGGGCATCGCCCATCCGGCCTCCCCCACGGCCCGGCATGTAACGGTCAGCCTGGGCGGCGCCAGCCTGGTCATCGACGCCGAAACCGCCCCCGCGGACCTCATCGCGGCGGCCGACCAGGCCCTCTACGCGGCCAAGCACACCGGCCGCAACCGGGTGGTGGTGGAAACGGAATGATCTTTTCTGGTCTTGAAAGACCCCTTCAGGGAGGCCGGACATGACCCGATCGCTTTCCTTCGACCTCATTCAGGACGCCATCGAGCTGGCCGAACGCTGGCAGGATCTGGCCAGCCGGCGGCTCACGGCCGAAGACCGGACGGTCCAGAACCAGCTGGGACGCCTCATGGACCACCCCCCGGACAAGGTCCTCCTGGCCCGGCTCATCGATCAGAGCTTTCGCAGCCAGGACCCGCGGCGGGTGGCCGACCAGGTCGGCAGCCTGCTCGAAGCCCACGGGGTGCCGCGTTCCTTTTCCCCGCGCGACTGGGTTCTGCTCCAAGCCTTCATGGGCCTGGGGCGCCATTTTCCGTCGCTCTCGGTGCCCCGCATGATCGACAAGATGCGCCACGACACCCGGCGCGTGATCATCCCGGGCGAGCCCGATGCGCTGCGCGCCTACCTGACCCGACGCCGCCGCCAGAAGGTGCGCGTCAACCTCAACCACCTGGGCGAGGCCGTGCTGGGGGAAGCCGAGGCCGCCCGCCGCCTGGCCACCTACCTGGAGGATCTGAAGGATCCGGCCATCGACTACATCTCGGTAAAGATCTCGACCCTCTATTCCCAGATCCACCCCCTGGCCTTCGAACACGGCGTGGACCGGCTCTGCGACCGGCTGGCCCGGCTCTACCGGGCCGCCAAGGCCCATCCCGGCCAGGGGCCGGACGGGGCGCCGAGGCCCAAGTTCATCAACTTGGACATGGAGGCATACCGGGACCTGGCCATCACCGTGGCCGCCTTCCGGCGCACCTTGTCACAGGCCGAGTTCAGCGATTTGTCGGCCGGGATCGTCCTCCAGGCCTATCTGCCCGACTCCCATCCCATCCAGCGGGAGTTGACGGCCTGGTCCCGCCAGCGGGTGGAGGCGGGCGGGGCCCCCATCAAGATCCGCATCGTCAAGGGGGCCAACCTGGAGATGGAGCGCCTGGAAGCGGCCCTGCGCAACTGGCCCCAGGCCCCTTACGACACCAAGACGGAGACCGACGCCAACTACAAACGGATGCTGGTCTTCGGCCTGCGGCCGGAAAACCGGAAAGCGGTCCGCCTGGGGGTGGCCTCCCACAACCTCTTCGACCTGGCCCTGGCCTGGCGCCTGGCCGAGGAACACGGCCAGCGCGGGGGATTCGACTTCGAAATCCTCGAAGGGATGGCCAATCCCCTGTGCCGGGTGCTGCGCGACATCCACGACCACGTCATCGTCTACAGCCCGGTGGCCGCGCGTGAAGACTTCCTCAACGCCGTGGCCTACCTGATCCGGCGCCTGGACGAGAACACCGGCCGGGAGAACTTTTTGCGCCATGCCAACGGACTGGCCACCGGGTCCGAGGCCTGGCGGATGCTCCAGCGCCAGTTCGAGGCCGCCTGCGCCCAAGCCGCCCGCGTGTCCGAAACGCCGCGCCGCACCCAGGACCGCAACGCCCCCGCAGCCTGCGAGACCCTCGGAACCTTTCACCAGGAACGCTTCGACAACGAACCGGACACCGATTTCTCCCTGGCCCCCAACCGCCGCTGGGCCGAGGAAATCCGCCGGCGCTGGAAGAAAACCGCCGGTGGCGACCCCCTGGAGATCCCCCTGGTGGTGGACGGCCGGCAGATCCGGGAAGGCCGCCAGGCCATCGACCAGATCGATCCCAGCCAGCTTCCCGACAGGATCGCGGCGGCCCGCTGGTACGCCGCCGAGGCCCAGGATCTGCGCCGGGCGGTGGCCGCGGCCCGGGCCGACGCCGACGGATGGCGCCGCGAAGACGCCCGCGCGCGCCACCAGGTGCTCAGCCGGGTGGCCGCGGCGGTGCGCCGGGCCCGGGGCGATCTCATCGGCGCGGCGGCGGCCGGCACGGGCAAGATCTTCACCGAGGCCGACGCCGAGGTTTCCGAGGCGGTGGACTTTCTCGAGTACTATCCCCATGCGGTGCGGACCCTGGAACAGATTCCCGGAATCGCGGCCCGGGGCCGGGGGGTGGGGCTGGTCATCGCACCCTGGAACTTTCCCATCGCCATTCCCTGCGGTGGAATCGCCGCGGCCCTGGCGGCGGGCAACACGGTCGTCTTCAAGCCGGCCTCGGACGCGGTCCTGCCAGCCTGGATCCTGTGCCGGTGCTTCTGGGAGGCGGGCGTTTCCCCCAGGACCCTGCAGTTCGTCCCCTGCGCCGGCGACACGGCCGGCGAGGTCCTCGTCGGGCACCCCGAGATCGATTTCGTGATCTTCACCGGCGGCACCGACACCGGCATGCGGATGCTGGCCCGAGCCCCGGGGATGGACCTGTACGCCGAAACCGGCGGCAAGAACGCCACCATCGTCAGCGCCATGGCCGACCGGGACCAGGCGATCAAAAACACCGTGGAATCGGCCTTTTCCAACGGCGGCCAGAAGTGCTCGGCCACCTCCCTGCTCATCCTGGAAGCGGAGGTCTACGCCGATCCCCGATTCCGCCGGGCCCTGGTGGACGCCGCCGCCAGCCTGGCGGTCGGTTCGGCCTGGGATTTTGAAACCCGTCTGGGGCCCCTGATCCGGCCGCCCCGGGGACCGCTCCAGGAAGCCCTGACCACCCTGGCACCCGGCGAGACCTGGGCCTTGAAGCCCCAGCCCCGCGACGGCAATCCCCACCTCTGGTCCCCGGGGATCAAATGGGACGTCTCCCCGGGCAGCCGGACCCACACCACCGAGTTCTTCGGCCCCCTGCTGGGGGTCATGCGGGCCGAATCGCTGGCCGAGGCCGTGGATCTGGCCAACGCCACCGGCTACGGGCTCACCGCGGGGCTGGAAAGCCTCGACGCGCGCGAGCACGCCTTCTGGAAGGCACGCCTCCAGGCGGGCAACCTGTACATCAACCGGGGCACCACCGGGGCCATGGTCCTGCGCCAGCCCTTCGGCGGAACCGGCAAAAGCGCCCTGGGGCCGGGGCTCAAGGCCGGCGGGCCGGACTATGTGGTGCCGCTGATGCACATCGCGGAGACCGGCCCGCCCCCGGACGGCCCCCTGGCCTCCGATTCCCCCTGGCACCAGCGGGCCGCCGACCTCCAGCGCCGTCTGGACCGGGGAGAGTGGGCCGACTGGGCCGAAGACCTGAGGCGCACGGCACAGGCCGTCCGCAGCTGTCTGTACCGCATGGAAACCTGGTTCGGCCGGGAGATGGATTTTTTCCACCTGCGCGGCCAGGACAACCGCTACCGCTACCGGCCCCTGGGCCGCGTGGTGGTGCGTCTCCATGCCGACGACACCCTCTTCGAGGTCCTGGTGCGCTGCGCGGCGGCCCAGATCGCCGGCAACCGGGTCGAACTGAGCCGGCCCCCGGGGCCGGCCAGCCGGGTCGCGGCTTTCCTGGCCGAACCGCCGGCGGCCGGGTTCCTCGACCAGACAGTCACCCTGGTGGAGGACGACGAGACCCTGGCGGCGCGTCTTTTCGAAATCGACCGGCTGCGCTACGCCGCCGCCGACCGGGCGCCGGATCCGGTCCTGGCCGCGGCGGCGGCCCGGGGGGCCTACATCGCCCGGGCCCCGGTGCGCATGGAGGGCCGCCTGGAGCTGCTCCACTACCTGCGGCCCCAGAGCGTCTGCCACGACTACCACCGCTACGGCAATCTGGGGGACCGGGCCCTGGGTTGAGGATGCGCTAAAAGTTCGCAAGCCGCGCCTGCGCCATTCCGGATGCGATGCAAAATCCATTCGTCGCGGCGTTGCGATGGCCCGGCGGAGGAGGCAGGACATGGCGCCAGCAGCGCTCATCGTCATTGACATGCTCAACGATTTTATCGAGGAGGGCGGCGCCCTGGACTGCGGCCCGGCGGCCCGGGGCATCGTTCCCTTCGTGCGCCGGCGGATCGAGGCGTTCCGCCGGGCGGGCGATCCGGTGATCTTTCTGCGCGATGCCCATGCCCCCGACGACCCGGAATTCCAAAAATTTCCGCCCCACTGCGTGGCCGGCACCCGCGGGGCCGAAATCATCGCCGAACTGGCGCCCCGGCCCGGCGAGACGGTGATTGCCAAAAGGCGCTACAGCGGTTTTTACGGCACCGATCTGGAAAAGGTGCTGGCCGCGGCCGGGATCGACACGGTGGAGGTGGTGGGCGTCTGCACCTCCATCTGCGTCATGGACACGGTGGGGGGCCTAGCCAACCGGGACTACCGCATCCGGGTGCCGATGGACGGCGTGGCCGACTTCGACCCCCGGATGCACGCCTTCGCGCTCCAGCGAATGAAGCAGCTCTACGGCGCCGAAGTCGCCTAGCGAGGGTTCGTTTCCGAATCCGAAATCCCGTTTCTTTTGGGTCGTTGAAACACTTTTTTGACGAGTCGACGATGAATTCAAGCCCTCACGCCGGGACGACAAACCCTTCCGCGCACGCCCTGCCCCTGCTCACCGATCTGTACGAACTGACCATGGCGGCCGGCTACCACGCCCACCGGATCGCGGGCGAGGCGGTCTTTTCCGTCTACGTGCGCGGGGCCCGGCTGCCCCGGGGGTTTCTGGTGGCCAGATCGGAAGAGCGTCGTGTAGGGAAAGAGTGTAGATCTCGGTGG
>CALJLV010000234.1 GCA_937982505.1 uncultured Desulfobacteraceae bacterium
AGATTGACTGACGTGACTGGAGTTCAGACGTGTGCTCTTCCGATCTTGAATCGACAGGACGCAGGGCAGGTCGATTTCGCTGATCTCCTGGTTGCCTCCCTCGATCTCGCGGCCGATCTTGAGCTTGCCGTCTCCGGCGGTCTCGATCCTGTTCACCAGCGAGGCGTAGGGATAGTCGAGCATGGCGGCCAGCATCCCGCCCACCTGGGCCGCGCCGTCGTCGGCCTGGGCTCCGGTGAGAATCAGGTCGTAGCTGCCCTTTTGCACGGCGGCCTTGAGCACGGCGGCGACGCCGCGTCCGTCGGCAGCGGTGAAGGCTTCGTCGCTGAGCAGCAGGCCGTTGTTGGCCCCCATGGCCATCTCGCGGCGCAGCACCTCTTCGGAATCCGCGTCGCCCACGGTGACCACGGTCACGCTGCCGCCGACCCGGTCCACGATCTGGATCGCCTCTTCCACGGCGTAATTGTCCCATTCGTTGACCGAATAAACCAGATCGTCTCTTTCGATGTCGTTGCCCGCCTTGTTGAGTTCGATCTCGTTTTCCGAGGTGTCGGGAACTCGTTTGACGCAAACCAGAATTTCCATGATTCTCCTCCCGCACAAGTTGGTGTGGTCCCGGCATCCGGGTCGGACGCCGGGCTAAAATCCGTCTCGATCAGCGCACGGCATGCTGGTCCACCAGCTCGGCCAGATCGATGGCTTCCATCTGGCCTTCCAGGCCGGCCACCTTGATGGCGTCCTCGATGTTGACCAGGCAGAAGGGGCAGGCCGTGACGATGACGTTGGCCCCGGCCTCGGCCGCCATCTTGACCCGCAGCACGCCCATGCGCTGCTCCTCCTCGGGTTCGTAAAAGAGCATCAGTCCGCCGCCGCCGCAGCAGAAGCTGCGGTCCCGGCTGCGGGTCATCTCCACCCGGCGCAGACCGGCAATGGCGTCCAGGGCCTGGCGCGGATCCTCGTAAATCCCGTTGTGGCGGCCCAGGTAGCACGGATCGTGGTAGGTGTAGACCTTGCCCTCGGTCTGAATGGGGGTAAGCTTGAGGCGCCCTTGGCGCACGTGGCGCACGATGGTCTGGCTGATGTGCTCGACCGGGGGCAGCCCGGTGTAGTCCTTGGTCAGGGCGTTGTAGGCGTGGGGATCGGCGGTGACGATGCGGCCGGCCCCGGACTCCTTGATCATCTCCGTGTTGTGGGCCTTGAGGTCCTGGAAAAGCATCTCCTCGCCGAAGCGGCGCACCTCGTGGCCGCTGTCCTTTTCCTCCTTGCCGAGAATGGCGAAATCGACCCCGGCATCGCGCAGCACCCGGGCCGTGGCCTGGGCGATCTTCTGCATCCGGTCGTCGAAGGAGGTGATGCTGTCCACGAAATAAAGGGTCTCGGCCGTGTCTCCGGCTTCGACCAGTTTGACTTCGCAGTCGGCTGCGAAGGCCTTGTCCTTGGCCCAGTCGGCGCGCTTCTTTTCCATCTTGCCCCAGGGATTGCCCCGCTTTTCCAGGGCGCTCAAGGGCTTCTGCAGACTCTGGGGCACGTTGCCGTCGTCCACCATGCCGCGGCGCAGGTCCACCATCTTGTCGATGTACTCGATGCCCAGAGGGCACTCCTCCTCGCAGGCCCCGCAGGTGGTGCAGGACCAGATCTCGGCCTCGCTGTAAATGCCGCCGATCAGGGCCGGCGCCTTGGTGAAGGGGGCGCCCACCGGGTAGACCGGGTAGCTCTTGAAGAGCTGGTCGCGGGCCTTGATGGTGATAAAACGCGGCGACAGCGGGCGGCCCACGGCGTTGGCCGGACAGTTGTCCGAGCAGCGGCCGCAGTCGGCGCAGCTGTAAAAATCGAGCATGTGCTTCCAGGTGAAATCGTCGATCTGCTTGACCCCGAAGGATTCCAGATCGTCGAGCCGGTCGTCGGCCACCCCGTGGCGCACCGGCTTGACGTTGCCCTTCTGCAGGCGCATGAAAAAGACGTTGAAAAGGGAGGTGACCACGTGAAAGTGTTTGCCCAGGGGCAGGAAGCACAGGAAGAAGAAGAAAGTCAGATCGTGCAGATAGTAGGAGAGCAGGTGAAGGCTCTGGAGTTTCTCCACCGGACTGTCGAGCAGCATCTGCTGAAAAAACCAGGCCACGCTCAGGGGCACGATCAGTTCGGCGTGCAGATTCTGCTGCAGCGCGGCCGCCGCCAGGGTAGCATCGAAAAGCCCCTCGGTGATCATCAGGGTGGAAATCAGACAGAGCACGAAGACCGCTTCGACGGTGTGGTCCTTACCGTAGCGCGGCGGCACGGCGTAGCGCGCCGGCTTGAAGATCGCCCGGCGCACCATGGCGATGACCGCCACCGCCAGAACGGCTGTGGCCATGATCTGGCGCAGTACATCGTAGGCCACACCGAGATAACCGCCCAATCCGGGAAAGACGAACCCGTCCACCATCCCGAGGATCACCATCTGGGACGAGCGGATGGAGAGGGTCAGAAATCCGGCAAAGAGGATGATGTGCAGCACCCCGGCCAGCATGTAGCGCGGGTGGCGCCACTGGGCCAGCCAGATCTTGAGCACCTGGCGGAGGCGATCCAAAATCCGGTCGAAGCGCCGGTCCGGGGCCGCACGCACCAGGGGCGCCAGGCGCAGGGCGATCAAATAGGTGAACACCGCCACGCCGACCACGGGGATGATAAAGGAGAAGATCCAGGTCGGCACGAACCAGAGCCAGGCCTTGGCAGGCGAAATCAAAGCGGCTTCCATCGATGATACCTCTTCGGGGGTTGGCGTGAAGGGATGGCGCCTCGACCACACGGGAACGATGGCGCTACCCGAAGACCATAAAAAATGAATGATCGCTCATTGTCAAACGCGGGGGCGGCCTGATCCGCATGCGGCAGCTCGCCCAGAGCGGTTCCATATCCGCTCCGGGCAAGCGGGTCAAGCCTTATGTCAGGCATAAAGCGCAGATTGGGGCAATTTTCCCTGCCGATGCGCTCCCACCACAGCGGAAGTGCCCCCGTGGGAGCGTGCTTCGACGCGCTCCGCAGAACGTTTCCAACCGCGATCCGGGATGGCGCGAATGCTCCTTATCGCGGATTCAATCCGCTCCCACATCCCCTCCCGCCGGTTACTTGCCGCCGAAGGCCTCGTCGCTGATTTCCACCGCCGCCTGGCAGGTGTTGCCAATGGCGTCCATTTTGCCCAGGGTCACCGGCAGGAAGAACTGGACGAAGAACTCGAGCTGCTTGAACTGCCCTTCATAAAAAGCCTGATCCTTCTTCTTGGCCGTTTCCATCTTTTCCGCCGCCACCACGGCCCGCCACAGCAGCATCCAGGCCATGACCACGTCGCCGCAGACCTCCATGAAGGGATAGGCATGGGCGAAGGCCGCCAAGACCTTGGGGGACATGGCCGAGGCGCCCATGTGCATCGCCGCCTCACCGAGCTTGTTGACCGCCGCCTCCACCCGAACGGCGGCGTCCTTGAGGGTCTCGACCCCTTTGGCCTTGGCGATGACGGCCTGGATCTCGCCGAGCAGGTCCATGATGGGCTTGCCCTTGTTCATCCCCAGCTTGCGGCCCAGCAGATCCATGGCCTGGATCCCGTTGGTCCCCTCGTAAATCATGGTGATGCGACAGTCGCGCACCAACTGCTCCTGGGGATACTCGCGGATAAACCCGTAACCGCCATAGACCTGCATGCCGAGGTTGCAGACCTCGAAGGCCCGGTCGGTGACGTATCCCTTGGCGATCGGGGTCAGCAGCTCGATGAGCCCCTGGTATTTGTCCTGGAGGGCCGGGTCCTGGACGATATGCTTGCGGTCCTCGCAAAGCCCCACGTAGTAGAGCAGACTGCGCATGGCGCTCACCAGGGCCTTCATGGTCAACAGCATGCGCCGCACGTCGGGGTGCTGGATGATGGGCACCGAGGGGGCGTCCTTGTCCATCATCTGCAGCAGGTTCTTGCCCTGAATCCGCTGGCGGGCGTAGTCGATGGCGTTCATGTACGAGGCCGAGGCGCAGCAGAAGCCCTGCATTCCCACCAGCAGGCGCGCCTCGTTCATCATCAGGAACATGGCCCGCATCCCCTTGTTCTCCTCGCCCAGCAGCAGTCCGCGGCACTTGCCCTTGCCGCCCAGGGTCAGCGAACAGGTGGCGTTGCCGTGGATGCCCATCTTCTCTTCGATGCCGGTGCAGACCACATCGTTGAACTCGCCCAGGGAGCCGTCCGGATTGACCCAGATCTTGGGCACGATGAACAGGGAAATCCCCTTGGTACCCGCCGGCGCGCCCTCGATGCGGGCCAGCACGGGGTGGATGATGTTTTCCACCAGGTCGTGCTCCCCCGAGGAGATGAAAATCTTGTTGCCGCTGATGGAATAGGTGCCGTCGGCGTTCTTCACCGCCGTGGTTTCCAGGGCTCCCACGTCCGAGCCGGCCCCGGGTTCGGTGAGCAGCATGGTGCCGGTCCATTTGCCGGTGAACATGTTCTTGAGAAACAGCTGCTTCTGTTCGTCGGTGCCGAAAGCCTCCACCAGCTTGCCGGCCCCGTGGGTCAGGCCCGGATACATCATGAAGGCATAATTGGCCCCGTTGAAATAGTCGGCGCAGGCCATGGCCACGGTGCGCGGCATGCCTTGACCACCCCACTGGGGATCCTCGCTCATGGCCAGCCATTCGCCCTCGCAGAACAGATCGTAGAGCCGGTAAAAGGCCTCGGGCACCGTCACCTTGCCGTTTTCCAGGGTGCAGCCTTCCTCGTCGGCGATCTTCTGGGTGGGCAGGATCTCCTTGATGGCCAGGTTGCGCGCCTCGGAAACGATCAGATCGATGGTCTTTTTGGAAAATTCCGCGAACTTTTCATGCTGGCTGAGCGTTTCGACGTCCAGTTGCTCGTGGAGCACGAAGTCCACATCCCTGCGGTCCGCAATCGGTTGTGCCATGGGTTTTACCTTTCTTTAGGGTTTTTAAGATATCAAGTGGTTAAGTTAATCCCCTGGCTTCGGCTCGGTCCCCTCGGGGACCGCGGCGGTGGGGCCGGCCCCGATCCCCCGCATGAACAAATCCACCAGTGGATCGGCCATGGTGGTCAGATCGTAGCGGCCGCCGGCGTGGAGCCAGGTGTTGATCACCTCGTCCACCGCTCCCAGGATGAAGCGTTTGACCAGGCCCAGGTAGAGATCCTTGCGCAGAACCCCCTCTTGCTGGCCCAGTTCCACGATCTCGGAAACGATGTCCAGGTACATCTTGGCCATCTCCTTGATCTGGGGCTCGGCAACCCGCTGAAACTGGTGGGTCCAGGCCTGGTAGACCGCCGCCATGTGGATATCGCCCTGAAAAGCTTCGAGCTGGTGATGAATCAAGGCGTGCAGCTTGGCTTCGGCGCCTTCGGCCTGGCGCACCGCTTCGCGGAAATGGTCGAACACGTGGCGCGTCCGGGAGTTGAAAAAATGAACCAGGATGTCATCTTTATTCTTGAAGTACAGATAGATGGTACCATCGGCGACCCCGGCCTGGCGGGCGATCTGGGAGATCGTGGACTGGTGGAACCCTCTCTCGGCAAAGACCTTGATGGCCGCTTCCAGAATGCGGTCGTACTTCTCGTGGTTGCGCGGCTTGTTGGCGATGACGCACCTCCCGTTGCCGTGAGAGGCAACTCGATTATGAATGAGCATTCATTCATTAGCAGCCCCGAATACCCTTGTCAAGGTCCAAGACCTTGTTTTTTCCATGCAGTTCGGAGAAGGCTTCAGGCAACCTCAACTACTTAAAATCATAAATGATAATAAAAAGACGGGAGGTTTTTCGAAAAACTGGCGAGGGCGATGCCGGGCAAAGTGAATTTACATTCATCCATCGACGGCGTCGACCCCCCGGCTGAA
>CALJLV010000235.1 GCA_937982505.1 uncultured Desulfobacteraceae bacterium
TGACCAGTGACCAATGACCCCTTCTATACGAAGGTCTTGCAGTAGATCACCTTCCCGTCTCCGGGGGCGTAAAAATCGCTCAGCACGCTTTCCAGCCGGTAGCCGCAGCTTTCGTAGAAGGCCCGCGTGCTGGCGTACTGGACCCGCTGGCTGGTGTCCACGTAAACCCGGGTGCCGCCGGCGCGCTTGACGAGCCGTTCGGTTTCGGTCAGCAGGCGCCGTCCCAGCCCCTTGCCCTGGTAGTCGGGGTGCACGGCGATCCAGTACAGGTCGTAGCTGGCGGCCGTGCCGGCGATGGGCCCGTAAGCGGCATAGCCCGCCAGGCGGCCGTAGTGTTCGGCCAGGATGAAATGATAACCGCTGGCATCCCCTTTCGCCAGTCTTTCCTGAACCAGTTCGGCGGCCACCTCCACCTCGGCGTCGTTGAAAAAACCGGTGATGCGCACCAGCCGGGCGATACGCTCGGTATCCCGGGCCTCGACCTCGTAGCGCTTGACGATGCCGTGGAGCCGGCCCTTGGGCGCCGGGCGGCTGTCGGTCCACTGCTGGCTGCCGGCCACCAGACCGGTAAAAAAATGGCGCGCGTTGATGCCCAGGGTGCGGTGGCGGTAGCCCCCTTCCTGAACCACCACCGTGGGCAGGCCCAGGGCCCCGATGCACCGGCCGTTCTCGGCGAAATCCCTGGGCGTCAGCGACCAGGTGCCGGTGGGATCCCCCTTGGCCGGATCCAGGCCCAGGGCCACCACCAGAAACTGGGGGCCGAAGGCCTCGATGCGGTTCAGGGCGCTGGCCAGCGCCTCGCGGTAGCGGGCGCCATCCAGGGTCTCGGGCAGGGGCAGGTTGAGGTTGAAGCCCTCCCCTTCCCCCTCGCCGCGCTCGTCCTCGAAGCCGGAAAAATACGGGTAGGCAAAGCGCGGGTGGCCGTGGAGCGAAACGGTGAGCACGTCGGCGCGCCGGTAGAAGATGTCCTGCTGGCCGTTGCCGTGGTGGTAGTCGATGTCCAGGATGGCCACCTTGCCGTGGGCGCTCAGGTACTGGGCCGCGATGGCGTTGTTGTTGAAGTAGCAAAAGCCCCCGAAGCTGCGCCGTTCGGCGTGGTGGCCCGGCGGGCGCACCAGGGCGTAGGCCAGGCGCCGGCCGTCGAGGATCTCGCGCGCCGCGGTGAGCGCGCAGTCCACGGCCCGGCGCGCCGCCGGCCAGGCGTTGCGGTGCAGGGGGGTGAAGGTATCGATACAGTAGTAACCGGCCAGCACCGAAGGCTCCTTGGGTGGCCGGGTCTTGTTGCGGATGGGAAAGACATAGGGATACAGCGACTTGTTTTCGGGCACGTCGGCGCAGGCCCGGCGCAGGTAGCCGACGAAGTCCGCGTCGTGCACGGCGGTGATGAAGCGGTCGGCGAAGGGACGCGGCGCCATGCGGGCAAAGAGACCGCTGGCATCCAGTTCTTTGAGGATGGCATCCACGCGCACCGGCGATTCCACATAGCCGCGTTCATGAACATGGTGAATGATGTGCCGGTCGTTGACGATCAGGGCGATCTGCTCGGCGCTGCGGCTGTCCACGGCCGTCTTGACGGCTTCGGGCTTGACGTAGCGCAACTCGCGCAGCCGCACCGGATCGTCGCGCAGGGAAGCGACGACCTTCTCGACATATTCGGGCGGGCACAGGTCGGCGTACTTGCGCTCCAGGATAGCCCGCACCACCTTACGCGCCAGGGACCGGCGCAGAGGACCATCTCGGTCGAGGCTGTCGTAGACCAGGTGCGGCACACAGGTGTCTTCGGCCGATAGCGGGGTTTCGTAGGCCGTGTTGACAATCGGCCGGGCGCCGTAACGCTCATAAAAACGCAGCCTGGCGCGGTTTTCCTTGAGCAGGGCGCTGTCCGGACAGTTTTCGGCGTCGTCGGGAAGGCACTCGAAAAAAAGCCCCAGGGCCCCGAGGGCCGCGGCTTCCAGGCGCACCCGGTCGTACAAGGCCCCCCCCACCCCGCCGCCGGCCCGCCCCCCGGCCATGGCGATCCAGTCCAGAAAGGAAAACCTGATTTCCGGTTCATGCAGAATCAGGGCAAAGCCCAGTACCTTGTGGCGGATGGTTTCGGCCACCAGCAGGATCGAACGGAAGCGCTGTTTGAAGGGATTGCGCAGCTTTTCTCCCAGAGAGGTGATTTCGGATTCTTTCACCGCCGGAAAGCGGGAACGCAAAATCACCTGGACCTGTTCGAGTTGCTCACGGTTGGCCGGAATACTGTCGTCGAAGATGCGTCGGATGCGCAGCATGCTTTGTGCGTCTCATGGATTGGTCATCGGGTGCTGGTCATTGTTCGTTGGGCATTGGTCATTGGTCATTGGTCATTGGTCATTCCCGCCCCCTATGTGTCCGCCAGGATCCGCTCCAGCGCCTCCCCGTAGTCGATCCCGGCTCGCTCCAGGGCCGCGGCGAACCCGGCGTCGGGCGAGAGACACGGATTGGCGTTGACCTCCAGCACCCAGGGCCGGCTCGCCTCGTCCACGCGAAAGTCGACCCGGGCCCAGCCCCTGAGGTCGAACAGGCGCCAGCAGGCGCGGGCCGTTTGGCGCAAATTTCGCAGCAGCGATGCGTCGGCGGCGGGAAAGTCGAAGCACCGCGGGGTGTGCCGGTACTCGTAGCTCTGCTCGTCCCACTTGGCCCGGTAGCCCACGATGCGCGGCCGTTCCGGCCCGTAGCCCTCGAAGACAATCTCGGCCGGAGGCAGGACCTCGGGTCCACCGGGGCCGGCCAGCAGGGCCAGGTTAAACTCGCGTCCCTCGATGTAGACCTCGGCGAAACAGGCTCCGCCAAGGGATCCGGCACGGCGCCGCAGCACCTCCATCAAGGCCTCCCGGTCCTCGGCGCGGGTGAGCACGTCGTCGTCCAGACCGAAGGAGGCGTGCTCCCAGAGGCTCTTGACGATCCAGCGGTGGCGGGCGGCAAAGGGGACCCCCCGTCCGGCGTCCGGCCAGGAGATTTCCGGTGGAAAAGGACCGATCCAGTCCGGGGTAGACAAACCGGCCGCGGCCAGCCGCTCTTTGGCCATCACCTTGTGGGTGGTGATCCACAGGGCCGCGCTGGAGGAGCCGGCAAAGGGGAGGCCCCAGGCCTCCAGGGCCGCCGGAACCACCGGCAGCAGCCGGCTCCGCCCATCGAGGCCCTCCACCAGATTGAAGACCCGCTCGGGTCGCCGGGCGTCGAGGCGGCGGCGCAGCCGGTCCAGGTCCAGGGTGCACCCGAAAGATTCGGCCTCATGGCCCCGGGCCGCCAGGCCCCGGATCACCGCCTCGGCCTGCACGAGGACGTCCTGTTCGTCGGGAGGGGCCCCGGGCCCCACGGCGTTATGTAGAACGAGAATCCGCATGGAGCGTCTTTCCCTGGTCTTTTGACATCCGCCGGGCCGCGCTGTCAACGATGCGGGCGATGAGCGCCGGGTAGGCGACCCCTACGTGGCGGCAGATGATGGGCAGATCCGAATGCTCCGGATGAAGGCCCGCCAGAGGGTTGACCTCCAGAAACTGGGCGCGTCCGGCCTCGTCGCAGCGGATGTCGATGCGGCCGGCGTCGCGGCACCCCAGGGTGCGCCAGGCGGCCAGGGAAATGGCTTCGGCCTCGGCCACGGAGGGGTCATCCTGGGGGTCGACCCGGCGGTAGGCCACCCGGTCCTCGTATCGGGCCTTGTTGTCGTACGAGTAGACCCCCGGTTCGGCGTTGGCCAGCAGGTGGACCTCGATGGTGCCCAGGATGGCGGCCCGATCCCCGGTGCCCGTGATCCCCACGGTAAATTCCCGGCCGGCGAGAAAGCGCTCCACCAGGACCGGCTGGTGAAACCGGGCCATCAGGCCGGCGCAGGCGGAGGCCAGCGCTGCGCGTTGGCGAACGATGGAGCGCGGCGTGATCCCCTTGCCGGTTCCTTCGGCCACCGGCTTGACGAAATAGGGCGGATCGAAGGGCGGATCAACGGGGTTTGATTCGTGCCACACGATGAAATCGGAAGTGGGAATCCCGGCATCGCGCAAGACCCGCTTGGTCATGGCCTTGTCCAGGGTCAGGCTCATCACCAGGGGATCGGAAAAGGTGTAGGCGATGCGGTAGCCGTCCAGGAGGGCCGGAATCTGGGCCTCGCGGCCGATGCCGTGCAGCCCTTCGGCGATGTTGAAAACCAGATCCCAGGAAGCGCCGGCCGCCAGGCGGACGACCAGCTGGTGCAGGCGCCCGATGCGGTCGGTGCGGTGGCCCAGCGCGGCCAGGGCCGTTTCGATGCTGGCGACCGTGTCCTCGCGATCGAACTCGGCGGTTTCTTCCTCGCCGTACCCGGCGGCCAGGTATTCGCTGCGCAGATCGTAGGTGATCCCGATGAGCATGTCATCCTCGCTATGCCGCATGACGCGTTGAAGCGCTTGAAAATAAGGTGACGGCGGCCGGATGGAAACCGAGCCGCCGTCTGATTGGGGCCAGAACGGGAGTTAATGCAGCCGGGGGGGGCGGTGCTCCGGGCAGCCGTCCGGGTAGCGGTAAAGGCCCCCCTCGTAGTTGCGCAGGAGCATGTCGCCGCCGGCGTCGTGGCCCACGGCGTACTCGGGCATCAGCGGGATCTTGCCCCCGCCGCCCGGGGCGTCCACCACGTAGGTGGGCACGGCGTAACCGGTGGTAAAACCCCTCAGGCCCCGGATGATCTCCAGGCCCTTGGCGATGGGGGTACGGAAATGGCCCGATCCGGAGATGGGATCGCACTGGTACAGATAGTAGGGGCGCACCCGCATGCGCATCAGATGGTGCATCAGGGCGGCCATCACCGGCACGCTGTCGTTGATCCCCTTGAGCAGCACGGTCTGGGAGCCCAGGGGGATGCCCGCGTCGGCCAGCCGGGCGCAGGCCCGGTAGGCCTCCGGGGTGCACTCGTCCGGATGGGTGAAGTGCAGGCTCATCCACAGCGGATGATAGCGCCGCAGCAGGCGCACCAGCTTCGGGGTGATGCGCTGGGGCAGCACCGCAGGCACCTTGGTCCCGATGCGCACGATCTCCACGTGCCGGATCTGGCGCAGGCGCGACAGGATCCACTCCAGCCGCTCGTCGCCCAGGGTCAGCGGATCGCCGCCGGAAAGGAGCACGTCGCGCACCCGGGGGTTAGCCCGGATGTAGTCCATGGCCGCCTGGAGCCGGCCGCGGCTGGGCGAAATCCCGCCGTGGCCCACCACCCGCGAGCGGGTGCAGTAGCGGCAGTAGGTGGAACAGAAATCGCTAAGCAGCAGCAGGACCCGATCCGGGTAGCGATGCACCAGCCCCGGGACCGGACTCTGGTGTTCCTCGCCCAGCGGATCGTCGGACTCGCCCGGAAGCTGGACCAGTTCGCCGGCGCAGGGGATCACCGTGCGGCGCAGCGGCTGGGTCTCGTCCCCGGGTGCCACCAGACTCAGGTAGTAGGGGGTCACGGCCACGGGCAGCTTGCCCTCGGGCCTTTCCAGCACGGCCCGCTCGGCGTCCGAAAGCCGCAGCATGGCGTCCAGCTGGCCGAGGGAGCGGATGCGCTGGCGCACCTGCCACTGCCAGTCGTTCCAGGTCTTGTCGTCGATCTCGGGATAAAAACGGCGTCGAAAACGCCGGGTCGGCAACGAGGTGCGCGCCACCCGTTCACGCGCCAGAGGCACCCCGTTGTGAAGGGCGCTTTGCCCACGCGGGCGCACCATGGCACCCTGTGGGCAAAGCCCGGTACCCGGAGGCTCTTCTTCTTCGGTGGGCACAACCAGCGCCGGGGCGCTGACGGCCCCCAGCTGCGGACAAACCGTGGTGTCCTGATGCATTTTGGCTTTTTCCTCCCGGTGCGACCCGTTGGGGCCGCATCCCATCCAGACGTTTGGTTGAAAATCGGAAACGCCCGCTACCGGCGGGGCCTGTGGCCGCACGGGTCCGGCCAGGGGTACCCCGGGTTCCGTTCGCGTCGTTCCGGTCGCTTTGGGCTGCTACCGTCAGCAATAAAAATGCCAAGCTGGACGGCGGTCATCCCTTTGTTGGGCGGCGGCCCCGACACCCGGCCCAAAAATATATTTATTTCAATTATTCCTATATGTTGAAACGCGCCCAGGGGCCCGCCAAAACGTCGCCCGCCCCTGGCGGGCCCCCCACCGGGGAATCGGCCGGAAAAGATGCCGCAAGCCATGGCAGGCACCGGTTCGCCGGGGGGTCGAGGTGTGAACTGAACGTTCGGATTTGGCGGTCAAAAAGGAAGTCCCAGTTCCCGTTTGAATCTCAGGACGGCGATTTGCGCCCCGTATGCGCCACGGCGATACCATTGGTGAAGCGCCGGTAGGCCACCGCCTGAAATCCGATCTGTTCCAGAATTCCCTTCAGCTCTTCGGGCAGGGCGAAGCGCCGGATGGTTTCGGGAAGGCAGCGGTAGCCCTCGCGGTTGCCCGCCAGGACCTGTCCGAGAAAGGGCATCACCGCGAAGCTGTGCAAATCGTAGAGAATCCGGAACAGCGGGTTGGTGGGCCGGGAGAATTCCAGACACATGAAGGTGCCGCCGGGCCTGAGAACCCGATGCATTTCACGGAACCCCTGCTTGAGGTGGGTCAGATTGCGGATCCCGAAGCCCACCATGGCCGCATCGAAGGCGGCGTCGGGAAAGGGAAGGCGCTCGGCGTCGCCCTGGACGAAACCGATGCGGTCGGCCAGACCGGCCCGGACCACCTTGGCCCGGCCGTGGCGCATCATCGCCCGGTTCAGGTCGCAGACCACCAGGCGGCCGCCGGCGCCGGCGTATCCGGCCGCCACCAGGGACAGATCCGCCGTGCCGCCGCAGACGTCCAGCACCCGACTGCCGGATTTGATCCCCGTGAGGGCCACCGCGGCGCGCTTCCAGACCATCTGGATCCCGAAGCTGAGCAGGCTGTTCATGAAATCGTAGCGCGGCGCCACCCGGTCGAAATGGCGCATCACGGCCTCGACCTTTTGTTCCACCGCCATTTGCCGGGAGCCGAAGGCGGCGGTGCGGCTGCGGTCCACGAACTCGTCGAGCTGTCGGCGGCGCCCCTGGCGGCCGAACCAGCGGGGGATCTGGAAGAAGGGGGCTGAAGTCATTTCTTGAAATGTCCCAGGTAGTTGATGGAAGTGTCGGCGCTCAGCCGGCAGTACCCCAGGTAGGGCAGATAGCGCAGGCCGCGGATCTCCCGGCGGCGCAGACCGGCGGTCCGGGCCCAGGCCGTCAGTTCGGCCGGGCGTACAAAGCGGCGCCAGTCATGGGTGCCCGGCGCGACGATGCCCAGAAGGCGCTCGGCCGCCAGCACGGCCAGGACACGCGCCGCCAGGGTGCGGTTGAGGGTGGCGAAGAAGACGTCGCCGCCGCTTTTCGCCAGGCGGGCGCAGGCGGCCACCAGCCCATGGGGCCGCGGCACGTGTTCCAGCAATTCCAGGCACACCACCACGTCGAAGCCCTCGGGTTGCGCCTCGGCCAGGGCCTCGGCCGTGGTGTGGCGGTAGTCGATGTCGAGCCCCCCCCGTGCGGCATGGCGCCGGGCCGCGGCGAGCTGGGCCGCGCTCATGTCGATCCCGGTGACCCGGCCCCCGGCCCTGGCCAGCGGCTCGGCCAGCAGTCCGCCGCCGCAGCCCACGTCCAGGATCCGCCGGCCGGCGAGGCGGGTGCGCTGTCGGATGTAGTCCACCCGGACCGGGTTGATGTCGTGCAGGCCGCGCATGGCCCCCCGGGGCGACCACCAGCGCGCGGCCTGGGCCTCGAAGCCGTCGATGACGGCCTGATCGACGTTGTCGCGGGAAGCACTTGGCATGGGAAAAGGCCTGTAGTCAATCCCTTGAAAAAAGGCAAACTCAAAAAAGATCCGGGGAAAAATGCTGCCATACAACGTCGGGGCCGAAAAAAGGACCGCACAACAGAACCGATCACCACGAAAAAAGCGGCATGCCTGGGAGCGCAAGCCCCAGCTTGGCGATTTTGGGATAATTTCTGACGTTTAGCCGAGCCGGGGCTCGGCGTTCCCGGGGGGAGGTAGATCGCGGATGAAATCCGCTCCCACGGAAAAAACAGCAAGTTTCTCCCGGCCTATGCCCTGTGGGAGCGCTTTGTAAGCGCGATCATGACGACTCGGGGTGTCAGCGGCGCCGCATATCTGTATAGAAACGGGCGGTTTAAAAGTGGGGGTATTTCGTGCGCTCGGGATGACAATTCGGATTTTCTACGAATGCATCACCTTTTGGACATCGAGCATTTCCAGCGCGCCGGCTCTGGGGCTTGTCTAAAGCGGCCCTGCCGAGGGTTGGAAGCTAAGAGGGCCACCAATTTAACCGATCCGCTAAAAACATGAAGAATTGAGTGGAATTATTAACAAGACGCAAGGAAGCGGTCAAGGGAAATGATTGGATGGCTTATGGTGCGCCACGGGCCAGCTTGGCGATTTTAGGACAATTCCCGCCCCTCTTTCCGAGTTGCAGATCCCCGGCTTGGCCGAGGCGTTGAATGTCTCACGTCAGACGGTCAACGAATTGCTGCGGGAGCGCCGCGCCGTCAGTCCGGAAATGGCGCTTCGCCTCTCACGCCTGTTTGGCAACAGCGCCGAGTTTTGGCTCAATGCCCAGCGCGCGGTCGATCTATGGAATGCCGAAAGATCGATCGGCGCAAGCGTCGAGAGGATCACGCCGCTGAGGGTGGCTTAATTGGGGGACTCGAAGGCCCGTCATCGTGGATAAAATCCGCTCCCACAGGGCCGCGCCGCTTCACATCTTCTCCTGACAACCGACGAGCCCTGTGAAAACGGTGACCTCCGGTTCCCCGGCCGCCAGGACCCGGCTCAGGTGGGTCAGGGCCGCCTTGGCGGCGCAGTAGGCCGAGGCGCCCGGGATCGGATGGCGCGCGGCCCCGCTGCTGACATTCACGATCCTTCCCCGCCGGGCGCGCAGGGCCGGCAATGCCGCGCGCGCCAGAAAGTAAGGCCCCAGCAGATTGACGCGGATGGCGTCGTGCCACTGGTCGGGGTCGGTTTCGGCAGCGGGGTTTTTTCGAGCCCTGCGTGTCTCTGTAGGAATTGCCAGAACCTTCACGTTTATGACGGCGATTCCAACTTCCGGAAATTTTCAGGCATTTGACATGGACCCCGGGGCCGTGCCCGGGGTGACGGGCGCTGAAGAATGCGGACCACCTTACGCCGTTTTCCGTAACTTCTGCCCGGCCCCTTTCCGCCAGCCTCCCCCCGTTTTTCGGTCATTCCGGCGAAGGCCGGAATCCAAGTGCCCCGCAAGGAGACAGCGGAAAACCGAACCGGCGCCGATTCACTTCCCTGCCGGTTCACCGGCGCCCGACTGAGCCGTGCGCACCTGGTTGCGTCCCCGGTTCTTGGCCTCGTAGAGGGCCTCGTCGGCGGATCTGATGAGTTGCGCGAAGTCGCCCTGGCTGTCGAAGCAGGCCAGGCCGAAGCTCGCGGTGACGCGGATCTCCTGCCCCTGGGCATAATAGGGCGCCACGGCAATGCGCCGGCGGATCTTTTCGGCCGCCACCCGGGCCCCCTCCAGGCCCGTATCGGGCAGCAGCACCATGAATTCCTCGCCCCCCCACCGGGCCACCATGTCCTGGGCGCGCAGCATGCTCTTCATTCGCAGCCCCGTTTCGACCAGAATACTGTCGCCGGCATCGTGTCCGTGGGCGTCGTTGACCGTCTTGAAGTGGTCCAGATCGACCATGACGATGGCGAACGGCAGGCGGTTGCGCCGGTGGCGGGCGATTTCGTTCTCCAGACGCTCGAGCATGGCGCGGCGGTTGCAGAGGCGCGTCAGCGGATCGGTGATGGCGGCCTCCTCGAGGGCCTTCTGGGCGCTGATGCGTTCGGCGATGGCATGGGTGAGCCGATGGTTGACCTCCTCCAGATCCGCGGTGCGCTGGCGCACCCGGACTTCCAGTTCTTCCTTGGAGCGGCGCAGATCTTCGAAGGTTTCCCGTTTTTTACGCTCGGCCCGGCAAAGCGCCTCGGACATGTCGTTGAAGGCATTGACCAGTTGATCGAACTCATCCCCGGTATGGGTTTCGATGCGCTGGGCCAGATGGCCGGCGGCGATGGCCGTGGCGCGCGAAATCACCTGCCCGACGGGAACCATGAACCGCGCCGCCAGCAAGCGGGCAAACCAGAAGGCCAGGACCGCGGCGGCCACCAGTGAAAAGAGGCCCGAGAGGTGCAGCTGGCGCTGCTTGGCGTGGACCTTGTCGGCGCGCATGTCGATGCCCACCAGGTATTGGCCCTGGCCGTTCTTGATCGGGGCATAGCCGGAAAGAAAGGCGCCCCACTGGTCCGTATTGATCGCCTCGTCCACCGACACGCCGGTAAATCCCATGATCAGGCGCGGTATCACCGGGGTGTAGGGCTTGCCCGGCAGGGCCTGATCCTTGGATTCATCCGAGTCGATGACGAAAAACACGCTCTCGTCCTGCTGGCGCATCACGTAAAGATAGGCGATGTCCGGGTTCATGCGCCGCAGGGTGCGCAGGTGGTCCAGATACTCCTGGTAGACCGGGTCCCGGATGTCTGCGGGCCCCCGGATCCCGCGGAGGCGTTCGGCGTCGATGGTCTGGCTGATGAGGGCCGCGCTGGCCTGGAGCCGTTCCTTCAACCCGTTCATCAGGCTCTGGACGGCGCTGGTGTAGAAATAGGTCCCGATACTGCCCGAAACAAACAGCACCGCCAGCAGGTGGCTCAGGAAAAGCTTGGCCCGCAGCGACAGGCGAAGATTCATGGGGCTTCCTTTCGGCCGGAACCGTCCGCCCCCTCCAGGCCGGCGGGCGGCGCATCCAGGGTCAAATGGCGAAAGCAGGCCACGGTCTCGCCCTTGGTCCAGAGCCCCACGTATCCGGTCACCGGCCACGGGGCGCGGAAGTCGAGGCAGGGCCGCCCGTCCACGGTCCCCTGGATTTGGCGGCCGGCCACGATGGTCTCGAGCCGCAACCATTGATCGATGGGAATGGCCAGGGCCTGGCGCCGCAAAAAGGCGCGCCGGTTGTTGACGAACTCGAGCAGTTGGACCTCCCCGGCCCCGGCGTCCAGGGCCAGCACCAGGCTGTTGCCCACGTTGACCAGGCCGAAGGCCAGACCGGCGGCCAGATCCACGCACCCGGCGCGCAGGCGCACCTCGACCCGGATCCGGCCGTCGCCCCGAAAGCTTTCGCGCCGCACCGCCACCGGATAGTAGTGGCGCGCATGGCGGTTTTCCAGATAGCCGCGGTAGCGTCCCCCCAGGACCCGGTCCAGGGTGTTATGCAGGGCGCAGGCCACGGCGCCGGCCATGGCCGACCCGTCTTGCAGGATCACCGGTTGGCCCTCGAATTCGGTGCGGGACCAGTCCCCCAGCGCGGCATAGAAGCCGGGCAGGCGCTCCTCGGAACGGTGGAGAAAATCGTAGTGGCCCTCAAAGAAGCGGTCGGCCATCCGGTCCACTTCGGCCCGGCTGGCAATGGCCAGATCCAGCAGGCGGGTGCTGGCCAGCAGACGGCCGGTTTGATCCAGAACCTCTTCCGCCGCCTGGGCGTCGAGGCCCTTGAGAACGGCCTTGAGCAGGTCACCGCGCACCGTCACCGTGTATCCCAGCCTTTCCAGCACGCGCTCCAGAAAGGCCAGGCGCAGGGCCTTGCCCGTTCCGCTGCCGGCGCCGCCCGAAAACTGCAGCCCGATGGCATTGGCGTTGGGATCATCCCCGGCCAGGGCATCCAGGTTGGCGTAATGGTAGCCGAACTTGATGCTCAGATTGAGGTAGTCTCCGGCCACCAGGGCATAAGAGTCGACCCTGGGGGCAACCCGGTTCTGGGGGCCGATGCTGCCGGACACGAGGGCCATGACGTTGCGGGCGCTGAGATCCACCGCCCCGGACCAGGAGATCCCCGGGTGGCTCAGACCGCGCCAGAGGGCCGCCATGGGCCGGGAGCGGATGTGCCGCGGCAGGATCTCGTCGCAGTCGGTGAGGTGGGCCTCCAGTCCGCCACCCAGGTCGACGAAGTACAGGGCCAGGGGGATATTGGCGCGCATCTGGCGTGAAACCACCGAGGCTTCGGCCAGGCGCGACAGGTTGAACATCTCTTCCACGGCCTTTTCGTGGGCGAAGCGGATCACGTCGTGCAGGGTGCGGCACCCCTGGGGGGAAAACTCGGGGGCCTTGGGATCGGTGAGGTTCAGCGGTGAAATGCGCGCCAGGATCTCGCGCAGGCGCAGGCCGATGGGGCCGCGGTCCGCGTCGGCCGCCGGCCGCGCGGGCCGGCGCGCCAGGGCCGCGATGGTGCCCCGATAGACCTCGGCGGCGTCGGCCAGCAGCGTGATCTCCTGTCCGGCCTGGATTCGCGCGGTGGCCTGGCGGGTGTCCATCAGGGCCGGCACCCCGAATTCCCGGGCCACCGAGGCCAGATGGCTGGCGGCCCCGCCCAGGTCGGTGATCAGCCCGCGCACCCGGCTCATGCAGGGCGCCAGGTCCGGGGCGGCCGTGCGGGCCACCAAAATGGCTTCGGCCGCATCCCGGGGGGACAAGTCCGCGCCGGCCAGGACCGCCTTTCCCGACACCCGCCCCGGCGAAGCGGTCTGCCCGCCGCTGAACAGCCGCTCGAGGCCCGAAAGATCCAGCGGCGGGGCTTCGGCGCTCGGCGCCACCAGCCCCAGGGGCCGGGTCTGGAGCAGATGCAGGCCGCCCCGGGCGTCCTGGGCCCATTCCACGTCCTGGGGCGAACCGAAATGGTCTTCGAGCCGCAGGCCCCATTGGGCCAGGGTGGCCGCGGCGGCGGGCGCCAGGACGGGGGCGGGATCGTCCCCCTCGGAAGCGATGCGCCGCTCAACGAGCTGCATCGATTGGCGATCGATGTGCAGCACCTCGGGCGAAGCGCCGCCGCCCACCACCTTTTCGCCCGGCCCCCGGGCCGCGTCGATGCGAACCTGGCCGGCCCTCGGACGGGACGGATCCAGCGTGTAGAGCACGCCGCTGGCCCGGGGGCGGATCATGGCCACCACGGCCACCGCCATGGGGGTGTCGGCGTCGCTGAGCCCGTAGCGCAGCCGGTAGAGGATGGCGCGCAGGGTGTACTTGCTGGCGACGACGGTTTTGTAGGCCTCGGCCAGGCCGTCGGCCTCCACGGGCAGCACGCTGGTGTACTGACCGGCGAAGGAGGCCTCGGTATCCTCGCCCACGGCGCTGCTGCGCACGGCCACGGCCAGGGGCCTTCCATGGCGCTCGGCAAGATGGCCAAAGGCCTCGTCGAGGGCGGCGCTCAAATCGGCCGGCAGGGGCGCCTGATGAATCTTTTCCCGGATGCGGCGGCAGTGCGTTTCACTTGCGTCGCTGTCGGCATCGAACTCCGCCAGCAGGGCCTCGATGGGGTCGAGCAGCCGGTTGCGGCGCAAAAAGCGGTCGCAGGCGGCGGTGGTGACCACGAACCCGTCCGGGGCCGGCAGCCCCAGTTCGGCGCGCACCCGGGCCAGGTTGACCGCCTTGGCCCCGGCCAGGACCATGTGCCCCGGGCCGAGGGCTGAAAACGGGAGGATCAGGGGACCTTCGACGGGCCGGCGCGGGGCTTCGATCACAGGGGCCAGAGCGGCCGCGATGCGGTCCAGAACCGGGTAAAGGGCCTGGTAACGATCCTCGGACAGACCGTTGAGGGCCGCGGCCAGGCCGTGCACTTCGGCCACCAGCTCCCCGGTGCGGCGGCAGATGGCGGCCAGGGTCGCCAGGGCGGCCCCCCGATCCACCAGTTCCAGTTCGGCCAGCCTTTCCAGGGCCCGGTGGTTGTGGTTCAAAAAGGCGTCGTAGTGCCGGTAGCGCCGGGCCGCAGGTCCCTGGGGATCGGCCAGCAGGCGGCAGGAATCGGTCTTGGCGGCCATGGTTGAACCTCCTTTGGACAGGTGGGGGGCTGAAGCGCCATCATAGACGATTCGGCCGGCTCCTGGAATGCCCGCTGTTCCGATTCCGGGCATGCCGGCCGTAGGCGACGCCCAGCTTGCGCATGCGGGCCCGCAGGGTGCTCGGATTCAGCCCCAGCAGGGCGGCGGCCCCCCGGGGCCCTTCCACCCGCCCCCGGGCATGTTCCAGGGCCTTGCGGATATGGGCGGCCACCACCTGGTCGAGGGGGGCGATGGATCCCTCTTCCGGCTTGGATGCCCCGGCGTGTGCGGCGGCCACCGGACCCATCAGAGCGTCGAAGGTCAGGCCGCCGGCGCCACCGGAAAAAGGGTACTGGATCAGGGCCCGCTCCACCAGATTTTCCAGTTCGCGCACGTTCCCGGGCCAGTGGTAGGCCTGAAGACGCTCCAGGGCCCCCGGGGCCAGGGACGGCAGGTCCCCGATCTTCAGTTCGCGGGCCTTTCTCTCGATGAAATGGCGCACCAGGGCCGGGATGTCGTCCAGGCGCCGGCGCAGGGGCGGGATCATGATGGGAAAGACGTTGAGGCGGAACCAGAGATCCTCGCGAAAGGTTCCGGACCGCACCATGGCCTCGAGGTTGCGGTGGGTGGCGCTGATGATGCGCACGTCCACCCCGATGGGCGCGGTGCCCCCCACCCGCTCCACCACCTGGTGCTGGACGACCCGGAGCAGGCGCACCTGGGCCGCGGCGGGCAGCTCGCCGATCTCGTCGAGAAAAATGGTTCCCCCGTGGGCCCGTTCGAAGCGCCCCCGCTTGCGGGCGATGGCGCCGGTGAAGGCCCCCTTTTCGTGGCCGAACAGCTCGCTGTCGATGAGGGCCTCGGGAATGGCGCCGCAGTTGACC
>CALJLV010000236.1 GCA_937982505.1 uncultured Desulfobacteraceae bacterium
TGGGGAGGCCGGTACCCACCCAGGAGCCAGCGGGCCCCCGGGAGGGAAAGGGTAAGCAGGCCACTGGCCTTGAGCGCGGCGGCAAAATGCCGCGCAAGCAAATCCGTGAGGTCCATGTCCGCCTCGATCTGGGGTTCCGAGGCCGGCGCCTCCCCGGGGTCGAGCATCCGCCGGTGCTCGGCCAGGGCCTTGGGATCGTCTCCGAAGAAGGCCAGCCGGGCCCGGGGGCCGGCCTGGGTGAGGACGTAGCGGGTCATGGCGGCCTGGTTTTCGAACAGCGGGGCGATGCGGGCCCGGTGTTCGATTCTGAAGAAGGCTTCCTCATTCATCGGCGCCGGCACGCCGGGGTTGAAGCCAAAGCCCAGCGCCAGCACGGCGGCTACCGGCAGCAGGGAGGCCAGGGTCACCACCCCGAACCCCATGGTGCCCGATTCGGCCGATCCCACCATGCGCGAAACGCCGATTCCCAGGGCCAGGACCAGCGGTACGGTGACCGGTCCGGTGGTCACGGCCCCGCAATCCCAGGCCAGGCCGAGAATCTTTTCCAGGTTGGGGTCCCGCCCGGCCCAGACCGTGGCCAGGACCAGGCCTCCCACCAGGAGGTAGATCAACGGCTTGAGCGAGAGGCTGTAGTAAAAGCGCAGCATCCCCAGGCCCACCGCGGCTCCCACCCCGGCTCCCACGGCGTAGACCAGATCCTGGGCATGGGTGTTGAGCAGCAGAAAGAGAAGGGGCGCTTCCCAGGGCCGGACGCTGCGGCCGGCCATCTGCAGGACCTGGATCGAGGGCTCGGCCAGGGTGGCCAGAAAACCGAGCACCAGGCCGAAGGCGACCACCACCGGCAGCGGCGATTTGCGCGGCAGCCCCTCGCCCACCAGCGCACCGAGACGCATCAGCCCGAGGAACAGGCCCTCCATGAAAAAGGCCAGCCCGGCGATGACCAGGCCGATTCCCGCGCCGATGACCGAGGCCTCGAAGATTCTGATCTTGAGAACCACGGTTTGGAAAAACACCAGATAGGCGATGATCAGCCAGACCGAACGAACCTGGGCCAGGAGCCGGTCGCGCACATAGGGCCAGACCAGGCTCAGGGTCTGGCGGGGGCCGATGCGGATCTGCCGGGTGTCGCGGTGCGCCATGGTGACGCTCCATTCCCTTTGAAAAAGGCCGTCTTCGGGGGATTAAAGCCCCAGGTAGGCCTTGCGCACCGTGTCGGACTCGAGCAGCTCCCGGGCCGGCCCCTGCTGTACGATGCGGCCGGTCTGGATCACGTAGCCCCGGGCGGCGATCTCCAGGGCTTCCTGGACCATCTGCTCCACCAGCAGGACTGTGGTGCCCCGGCGGTTGATTTCCACCACCGTTTCCAGGACTTTTTCCACCAGGGCGGGCATGAGCCCCAGGGACAGCTCGTCGAGCATGATCAGCTTGGGACCGGACATGAGGCCCCGGGCGATGGCGCACATCTGCTGTTCGCCGCCGCTGAGGGTCTCGGCGATCTGGCCGGCCCGGTCGGCCAGGATCGGAAAGAGGGCCAGGACCTGGTCCAGACGCTCCTGGATCACCTCCCGGCGTTTTTCGGTGTAGGCCCCCAGTTCGAGATTTTCCCTCACGGTGAGCTTGGCGAAGAGGCGCCGGCCTTCGGGCACGTAACTGATCCCCTGGGCGATGGTGGCATGGCCCGGGGTGCGGGTGATATCCTCCCCCTGAAAGACGATGCGGCCGCGGGTGGGCTGGGTCAGACCGGCGATGGCCTTCATCACGGTGGACTTGCCGGCCCCGTTGGCCCCCACGATGGCCACGATCTCGCCCTGGCGGACCTCCAGGGAGGCCCCATGGATCACCGGGACTCCGTCGTAGGCGCAATGGATCCGGTCTACGCTGAGCATCGCTTGGGTCATGACGGTTTCGCCTCTTTCATGGCCTTGAGCCGCCGGCTGAACTTCTCGCCGAGGTAGGCCCGGATGACCTCTTCGTTTTCCACCACCACCGCCGGTCTGTCCTCGGCGATCTTGATCCCGCCGTCCAGGACCACCACCTTGTCGGCGATGGGCATGATGGCTTCCATGATGTGCTCGACCATCAGGATCGTGATCCCCTCGCGCCGCAGGCCCTGGATCAATTCCACCATCTGGCGCACCTCGGTGGAGGTCAGCCCGGCAACGGCCTCGTCGAGCAGCAGCAGCTTGGGGCCGGTGGCCAGGGCCCGGGCCACTTCCAGGCGCTTCTTGTTGCCGATGGTCAGCCCTCCGGCCGGCCGGTCCCGGTCCTCTTCCAGAAAGCAGGTCCGGAGGCAATGCTGGGCGATCTGCATGGCCCGGCGCGAATCGGCCTGGCGCAGATAGGCCCCCACCAGGATGTTCTCCAGAACGGTCATCTCCTTGAGAGGGCGCACCACCTGGAAGGTGCGGGCCAGTCCCAGGCGTGAGATGCGGTAGGCGGGCAGGCGGGTGATGTCCCGGCCGTCAAAGACGATGCGCCCCTCGGTGGGCTTGTACAACCCGGCCAGGCAGTTGAAGACGGTGGTCTTGCCGGCCCCGTTGGGGCCGATGAGGCCCACGATGGTGCCCGGTTCCACCGCGAAGGAGACATCCCGGTTGGCGGCCAGGGAGCCGAACTTCATGGTGAGGTGGGAGACGTCCAGCAGGGCCATCTTACACCCCCTCTTTTGCCGCGGCGCGCTCCCGCGACCGGGCCTGCCAGGCTTCGATGAACCCCATGATCCCCTTGGGCTGCTTGATCATCATGAGCATGATGATCAGCCCGAAGATCACCAGATCCACCCCGCTGCCCAGGATGGTCAGGTAGGCGCGTGAATACTCCTGGAGGGGGATCAGGATCATGGCGCCCAGCAGAGGCCCCCAGAAATTGCCCACCCCGCCGAGGATGGTGATGAGCACGAAGCGCATGGACACGTCCAGGGACATGACCATGGGCGGATCCACGCGGTAGTTGTACTGGACGAAGAACCCGCCGCAGAGGGCCGCCAGGAATGCGGAAAAGGCCATGGCCGCCAGCTTTACGGCCGTGCTGTTGACCCCCAGGGATTCGGCCGTCTCCTGGCCCTCGCGCACCGCCCGCAGGTAGTAGCCCAACCGGTGGGTTTCGATATAGCGCACGATGCCGAAAATCAGCACGAACAGCGCTAGGGCCCCGTAGAAAAAGCCCACCTTGGTCTCCGACCAGACGAAGTTGACCCACCCGTCGGGAAGGATGGGATAGTCCAGGCCCAGGGCGCCGCCCACCCAGTCCCAGACCATGAAGAGGCGGTTGAAGATCTCCACGATGGCGAAGGTGGCGATGGCGAAGTAGTGCCCGCTGAGCCGGAAACAGGGCCAACTGATGAGCACCGCCACCAGGGCCGCCATCACCGAGCCGGCCAGAAACCCCGGCCAGGGGGTCAGCCCGTAGGTGACCACCGCCATGCCGGCTCCGTAGGCCCCGATCCCGAAAAAGACCGAGTGGCCGAAGGAGGTCTGGCCGGCATAGCCGCTGACGATGTTCCAGGACTGGGCCATGCTGGCGTAGAGCAGCACCAGGATGATGACGTGGGCCCGGAAGCTGTTGCCGATCAAACCCGGAATCAGGGGCAGGAGCGCCAGGGCGCAGACCAGTGCGCCCCAGAGGATGTCGCGCGATTGAAGGTGAAGTTTAGGCATCGGTGTCTACCATCCGAAGAGGCCCCTGGGTCGGACCATGACCACCACCAGATAGATGGCGAAAACGGCCACGTATTTGAAGACCGGGGCGATGTAAAAGCCCGCCAGGGCCTCCACCAGGCCGATGATCAGGGCCGCGGCCAGGGCGCCGTGAATGGAGCCGAACCCGCCCAGGGCCACGATGAGAAAGGCGATCAGGCCGAAGAGGCTGCCCACTTCGGGATGCACGGCCAGATAGGAGGTCATCAGGCCGCCGGCGATCCCCACGCAGGCCCCGCCCAGGCCGAAGACCAGCAGATAGATGCGGTCGGTGTGGATTCCCATCAGTTCGGCGGCCTCGCGGTCCATGGCGGTGGCCTGGATGGCCCAGCCCAGGCGGGTCTTCTTGATCAGGTAGAAGAGGGCCCCGAGCATGACCAGCGAAAAGATTCCCGTGGCCAGCTGCGGCAGGCCCACCACCACCCCGCCGATCATGAAGGTCTTGCCCTGGAGCAGCGTGTCCTGGAGGATGCGGAAGTTGGGCGAAAACCGGTTCATGCACAGGTTTTTCAAAAAGAGGGAAAGCCCGAAGGTGGCCAGCAGGGGGGGCATGGCGGATTTGCCGATGCAGCGGGAAATTACCAGCCGGTAGGCCAGGGCCCCCAGCAAAAAGAGGAAGACCCCCGAGGCGATCCACGAGACGATGGGGTCGACCCCGGCCAGAAAGCCGAGCCAGAAGCTCAGGTACATCGCCACCATGAGAAACTCGCCGTGGGCGAAGTGGATGATGTCCATCACGCCCCAGATCAGGCTCAGGCCGGCGGCCACCAGGGCGTAGAGCATACCGGTCAACAGGCCGTCGAGGACCACCTGGGCGAATGTGTCCATGGGCGCGCCTCCGGGTACTGGGAGCGGGGCGGCGGCGGGCCGCCCCGCTCCGTGGGGACTAGCAGGAGTGTCTGCCGATCAGAAAAAAGGAACGCCGGCGGCCAGGGGCGGTCGATGCGCCGCCGGCAGCCGGTTACCGTTAGCGCTTGTCCCAGGGCGTCATGGGGACGGTGGCGGCCATCTCGGCATAGCTTTCCGGATAGACCGGCATGTACTTGCCGCCGTGGAGCTGGGTGATGATGCTGGTGGCCTTCATGTTCTGGCCGCCGGGCCCAAAGGCCACCTTGCCGCCCAGGGAAAGGGGCGAATCGAAGGTTTCGCTGCGCAGAATCTGGGCCACTTTTTCCACGTCCAGCGCACCGGCCTTCTCGATGGCCTGGGCCAGGACCAGCAGGGCCACGGCTTCCTGGATGGCGTCGCTGTCAAAGGGCACGCCGCCCACCTTGGCACTGTAGATCTTTTCCACCGCGGCCACGTCCGGCATGTACTTGGCCCCGATCTCGGGCGAGTAGCCCGTCCCGCCCATGAAGAAGTCGCCGTCCGGGCCGAGCTGCTGGGCGATCTTGGGATCCTGGTAGCCGGTGCAGTAGTTCAGGGCGGCCTTGGGCAGCCAGTTCATCTGCTTCATGGTGCGCACCCAGAGGGTGTAGTCCCCGCCCAGGCAGGCGCCGAAGACCGCATCCGGGTTCTTGGCCTTGAGGGTCTGGACCTCGCTGTTGAGGTTGGTGGCGCCCGGGTTGAAGGGAACGTCGGCCACCACCTCGAAGCCGGCGTCCTTGGCCGCCGCCTTGCCCTCGTCGGCCGCATGCTTGCCGAACTCGGTGTTTTCGTAGATCAGGCCGATGGTCTTGATCCCGGCGTTCTGGTTCTGGTTGAGCCACTGGATGTATTCGACGAACTCGTGGGACTCGGTCTTGTCGGTGGGGGCGAAGCGGAAAAAGTAGTTGAAGCCGCGCTCGGTGAGGGCCGCCGAGCTCGAGCAGCCGCTGAGGAAGATGCGCTTCATGCGTTCGGCCACGGCCGAGGCGGGCTTGGTCACGGCGCTGTTGTAGCTGCCGATGATGGCCCAGACCCCTTCCTGGTTAAAGAGGCGTTCGGCCTCGGACTTGCCCACGTCCGGCTTGCCCTGGTGGTCGGCCACCACCAGCTGGATCTTGGTGCCGCCCAGGATCCCTTCCTGGGCCGCCAGGGGCACGTTGAATTCCGGATGGGCGTTGTTGATCACCTCGGCGGCGGTTTCCACGGCCGCCACGCAGCGCTGGCCGGCGGTGGCCACCGGACCGGTCAAGGGGAAGATCACGCCGATTTTCAAAACCTTGTCGGCAGCCGGGGCGTTGGGGACCCAGAGGGCCAGGGCCATGACGAAAACGGAAAAAACGGCGATCAGCTTGCGGCTTTTCATCTTTTCCATGCCTCCTGTGTTGGGGTTTGGGGTCCGGCCGGCCAGGCGGGAGCGCCAGTGCCGGCCGCGGCTTTGCGAACGTGTCGATGGAAATGATTTTTTTAGAAAAAACCGAATCGAAGGTCAAGGCTTTTCGGCCGCCCGGCCGGGCTCCGGCGACAGGGCGCCCAATTTAACCGGTTGACAGTCGGCAATCGATGGGTCATATAAGCAAATTTTTAGTGAATGTTTGCATACGTGGAGACAAAGCGGCCGGTTTGACGGTGGATGCCCGGCGTTTCCTGACGAAATCCTTCGGCTGAAGGCATGGCGATGAACCTGATCCAGAAGGCCCTGGCCCAGGGCCACCACACCTTGAACGAATTCGCGTCCAAGCAGTTTCTGGCCGCCTACGGAATTCCCGTTTCCCGGGAAGCCCTCGTCCGGACCGAGGCCGAGGCCGTGGCGGCCGCCGAACGGATCGGCTACCCGGTGGCCCTCAAGGCCTGCTCGGCCCGACTGCCCCACAAGAGCGAGGCCGGGGCCGTCGCTCTGCACCTGGAGGGGCCGGAAGCGGTGCGCCGGGAGATGGGGCGGGTGGCCCGGGCGGTGCACGTGCCCCTCGACGGGTTCCTGATCCAGGAGATGGTCGCCGGGCAGCGGGAACTGGTGGCCGGGCTCAGCCGCGACCCCCAGTTCGGCCCCTGCGTCATGCTGGGGCTGGGCGGGGTGATGGCCGAGGTCTTTCGGGACACGGCCTTCCGGGTGGCTCCTTTCGACCGGGCCGAAGCGCTGGACATGATCGGCGAACTCAGGTCCAGGGCCCTGCTGGGCGCTTTTCGCGGCCAGGCCCCGGCCGATCCGCAGGTCCTGGTCCGGATCCTCCTGGCCCTGGGCCGCATCGGCCTGGAAAACGACCGGATCGCCGAAATCGACATCAATCCGATCATCGTCACCCCTTCGGGGGCGGCCACGGCCGTCGACGCCCTGATCGTGCTCCAGGAAAAGTGAGTCTTCTCATGGCCCCACGCGACAATCCCCTCGAGATCATCGCCAATCCGCGCCACATCGCCATTTTCGGCGCCTCCAACAGCGAGAGCGCCATGGGCACCGGCATCCTGCGCGCGATTCTGGATTTCGGTTTTCCCGGTCCCGTCTATCCGGTTCACCCCCGGGAAGAGACTGTTCTGGAGCTCAAGGCTTACCCGGAGGTGGCGACGATTCCCGAGGCGGCCGATCTGGCCTTCATCGTCCTGCCGACGCGCATCGTGGCCGAAACCCTGGACGCCTGCGGCCGGCGGGGGATCCGCCGCGCCGTGATCGTTTCGGCCGGGTTCAACGAGGTGGGCGGCGACGGGGGGACGCGTCAGTCCGAACTGATCGAGGTCGCCGGGCGCCACGGCATCCGTTTTATCGGTCCCAACTGTATCGGGGTCTTCAACGCCCGGGCCCGTCTCAACGCCACCTACATGCCCTTCGAGGGGCGACCCGGGTACATCGGCATCGCCTCCCAGAGCGGCAGCTTCCTCACCCAGATGTTCGGCTACCTGGAGAAGCGCTTCGGGCAGAGCTTCAGCACCGGCTTTTCCCTGGGCAACGAAGCGGACATCGACCTGGTGGACTGTCTGGCCTATCTGGGGGAGGATCCGCAGACCCGGGTCATCGGTCTCTACATCGAATCGATCCGCCGCGGCCGCCTCTTTATCGAAACGGCCCGGGCCGTGGCGCGACGCAAGCCCATCGTGGCCTACTATGCCGGCGGTTCGGAGACCGGACGCCGCGCCTGTTTGTCGCACACCGGGGCCCTGGCCGGGCCCGACCGTCTCTACGACGGGGTCTTGCGCCAGAGCGGGATCCTGCGGGCCCGCTCGATCCCGGAACTGTTCGACTTCTGCCAGGTGCTGGGCGGCGTGCCCCCGGCCAACGGATCGCGGGCCATCATCCAGACCCATTCGGGCGGGCCGGGGGCCGCGGCCGCCGACGCCTGCGGCCGGGGCGGAATCGAACTGCCCCGCCTCTGCCCGGAGACCCTCGCTAAGCTGGCCCCTTTCGTCGCCCACACGGCCAGTTGCAACAATCCCATCGACCTGACTTTTTCCAAAAACCCCCTGGATTATTTTCACGCCATCCCCAAAATCCTCCTGGAAGACCCAGCGGCCGATGGATTGATCGTTTATGTGCTGGCCTACGCTCGGATGGTGGAACGCGGCCTGGCAGGGCTGGGAGTCCCCCCGGACCAAATCCCCGAGCAGACCCGCCAGGTCATCGCCGATCAGTGCCGGGCCCTGGCCTCCCTGGGGCCCGCCTTTCAAAAGCCTGTCATCGGCTTTTCCTTTCTGACCCGGGAGAACCCCTTCGTGGCCGGGCTGCAGGACCTGGGCATGCCGGTTCTGGCCGGTCCCGAGCGCGCTGCGGCGGCCTTCGGTGCCCTGGCGCAGTACCGCCGCCTGCGGGAAAAGCTGCTCGGCGCGGCGGATGCCGACGCCCGGCCCCAGGAGAACTGAGTGGGCCTGAGGCCGGTTCAGCCCTGGAGCAGCCGGACCAGGACCACCAGGAAGAGGGATATGGGATAGTAGCTGGCCCGGTTGAAAAGGGCCATGACCTCGGTCCGGGCGCGGGTACCGTACAATCGCCAGGCGGGATAGAGGAGCAGGACGAGGCCCGCGGCCAGGGCCGCCAGGCGGTAGGGAACCCCCAGATCGAGGGGTGACAGGGCGAAGACCACCAGGCCGAGCACCACCGTCGCCCCCAGAGAGAACAGAATGATGGCCATGGCCCGCTCCGGGCCCAGGCGCACCGGGATGGTGCGCGCCTGGAACCGCCGGTCCTCGTGCAGATCGGTCCAGTCGGCCGGCACGTTCTGGCCGCCCACCTCCCAGCAGAAGATCCAGGCAAAGAGGAGCAGGACGAATCCCGGGGAGGGATTGGGGTCCACGGCATAGACCGCCGCGAGGGTGCCGGCGGTCTTGACGCCGCCGCTGATCACGGTGCGCAGGGGGCTGACCTGCCACATGCGGCAGTAGAGAACCTCCATCAGGCAGGCGGCCAGGAAGATCAGCAGGCAGACGGGATTGAGCCACCAGGCGCCGATCATGGCCACCGCGGCCCAGCCCAGGGCCCAGGCCAGGCCCTGGCGAAACCCCAGCAGGCCCTGGGCCATGGGGTGGCGCACCAGGGCCCCGTCCAGGTAATCGTCCTGGCCCTGGTAGCCGCCGGCGGCGACCTTTTTCAAGTCGGTGCGGTAGTCCACCAGATCGTTGAGGGCGTAGACCGCCGTATAGCCGGCAAAGACGGTGACCAGGCCCACCAGGATGACCGGCAGGGGCGGCAGGGTCCCCAGCCACAAAAGGGCCCCCAGGGCCGGGGTGACCATGTCGATCATGGCGTGGGGGGTGCGCGACAGGGCCATGAACAGTTTGATCCGTTCGGTGGGGGCCGCGGTATCGGCGGTAACGCAAGCGGGAGTCGGTTTCATCGGCAAGGGTCGCGGTTCGGTCTGCGGATCGTTGTCCCCCAAACGTCATCAAGGGCGCCAAAAGTCACCCGAGGAACGGCAAATCGCGGCGAAGCTAACACCCCTTGTCGGATCGGTCAAGGCGTGAGGGACGGTCCCGCGAGACCCCTTCAAAGTCGTTTAACCGATGGCGGGAAACCCATGCTTGCTCAGCCGGGACGAAAACGACGAAGGGGACTTAAAGGACTTGAAGGACGAAAAACAAAGCAATGTTTACCACATACGTCCTTTTTGGCCTCCAGGTCCGTTTGAATAAAAGCCCCTCGATAACGCCTGAGAGACATCCGGCAAAAATGGTTCCAGGATTGCGTCCTCACAGTCGTAGGCAAAGGCGACGATGGCCGGTGCATAGCGGCCCTGCCGGCGGATGCGGTCCATGTGGGCCGCGGCCGCCGGGGCCGAAAGGCGGCCGGCCAGCTTGAGGATGCGCGGGCACAGCAGGGCGTTGATGTAGGGGATTGCATGGCGGCGGCAGAACCGGGCCCCGGCCCCGTCGTCGATGATCACGAAATCGCCGCGCCCGGCCGCCATGGCCGCCAGGGTGGCCCGCTCGCCGGGGTACCCCCCGCCGGTCAGTTCGTCCCCCACCGGTCCGGCCGCGGTCAG
>CALJLV010000237.1 GCA_937982505.1 uncultured Desulfobacteraceae bacterium
ACCACCGAGATCTACACTCTTTCCCTACACGACGCTCTTCCGATCTACCCCCGGTCACCCCGAAGAGGACGCCATGACCCGTTTTGCCCGACTCGATCGTTTACCCCCCTATGTCTTCGCCACCGTCAACCAGATCAAGATGGAAGCGCGCCGGGCCGGCCAGGATATCATCGACATGGGGATGGGCAACCCGGATCTGGGCACTCCCGATCACATCGTCGCCAAGATGGTCGAGGCGGCCCAGAAGTCCCACAACCATCGCTATTCGGCTTCCATGGGCATCACCCGGCTGCGGGTGGCCATCGCCAACTGGTACCGCCAGCGCTTCGGGGTGGAGATCGATCCGGAAAACGAGGCCATCGTGACCATCGGGGTCAAGGAGGGGATGAGCCATCTGGTGCTGGTGACCATCCGGCCCGGGGACGTGGTCTTCACCCCCAATCCCACCTATCCCATTCATCCGTTTTCGGCCATCATCGCCGGCGGGGATGTGCGCGGGATCCCCGTGGGGCCCGAACAGGACTTTTTCGACAACCTGCTGCACGCCACCCGCCAGACCTGGCCGCGGCCCAAGGTGCTGATCATCAGCTATCCCCACAACCCCACCACCGAGGTCGTGGAACTGGACTTTTTCCAGAAGATCGTGGACTTCGCCCGGGAGCACGACATCATGGTGATCCACGATTTCGCCTACGCCGACCTGGTCTTCGACGGCTACCAGGCCCCCAGTTTCCTGCAGGCCAAGGGCGCCAAGGAGGTGGGGGTGGAATTCTTCTCCCTGTCCAAGAGCTACAACATGCCCGGGTGGCGGGTGGGGTTCTGCGTGGGCAACCCCGAGATCGTCTTCGCCCTCAAGCGCATCAAGAGTTACCTGGACTACGGGATCTTCCAGCCGATCCAGATCGCCTCGATCATCGCCCTGGAAGGGGACCAGGGATGTGTCCAGCAGGTGCGCGACACCTACCAGGAGCGGCGCGACGCGCTGATCAACGGTTTGGCGCGCATCGGCTGGGAGGTGCCCAGCCCCAAGGGGACGATGTTCGTCTGGGCCCGGATCCCCGAAAAGCACCGCCACCTGGGGTCGGTGGAATTTTCCAAGTTTCTCATCCGCGAGGCCCAGGTGGCGGTGAGCCCGGGGCTCGGGTTCGGCGAGTACGGCGACGAGTACGTGCGTTTTGCCCTCATCGAGAACAAGATGCGCGTCAACCAGGGAATCCGCGGAATCCGCAAGATCATGTAGGTTCTGGAGCGACTCAGACATGAAACCGATCAGGGTGGGACTTTTAGGCTGCGGCACCGTGGGCACGGGGGTCGCCCGGCTCCTGCTGGAACAGGCGGATCTCATCGCCGAACGCGTCGGCGCGCGCATCGAACTGCGGCGCATCGCCGACATCGACCTGGAGCGCGACCGCGGGCTGCGCCTGCCCGCAGGGGTCATGACCCGCGATGCCCACGCGGTGGTGGCCGATGCCGAGATCGACATCGTCGTGGAGATGATCGGCGGCCAGACCGTGGCCAGGGACCTGATCCTGGCGGCCATCGACGCCGGCAAGCCGGTGGTGACCGCCAACAAGGCCCTGCTGGCGGCCCAGGGCGACGAGATCTGCCGCCGGGCCGACCGCCGGGGGGTCGATCTGGGCTTCGAGGCCAGCGTGGGCGGGTGCATGCCCATCATCAAGAGCCTGCGAGAGGCCCTGGTGGGCAACCGGATCCGCTCCATGACGGGGATCCTCAACGGCACCTGCAACTACATCCTGACCCGCATCGCCGAAGACGGGAGCACCTTTGCCGAGGCCCTGGCCGCGGCCCAGGCCGAAGGCTATGCCGAGGCCGACCCCACTCTGGACGTGGAAGGATTCGACACCGCCCACAAGATCACCATCCTGGCCGCCCTGGCCTACGGGATGCGCATCAATCTGGCCGACGTCTACGTGGAGGGGATCCGCCGTCTGACCCCCCTGGACATCCGCAACGCGGAGGAATTCGGCTATCGCATCAAGCTGCTGGCCATCAGCAAGGACAGGGACGGGTCCATCGAGGCGCGGGTTCATCCCACCATGATCCCCCAGGACAACATCCTGGCCAGCGTCCACGGACCGGTCAACGCCATCACCGTCACCGGGGATGCCAGCGGCGACATGATGCTCATGGGCCGCGGGGCCGGGATGATGCCCACCGCCAGCGCCGTGGTGAGCGACATCGTGGACATGGCCCGCAACCGCCTCAGCGGGGTGCCCCGGCGGGTGCCCCTGCTGGGCTACCAGCCCGAGCGCATCCGGCCCATTCCGGTGCGGTCCATCGCGACCCTGCGCACCCACTACTACATCCGCATCATGGCCGCCGATCGGCCCGGGGTCCTTTCCAGCGTTTCGGGAATCCTCGGCGAGCATGACATCAGCATCAAGAGCGTGACCCAGAAGGGGCGCCAGAGCACCGGTCCGGTGCCGGTGGTGATGCTCACCCACCGGGCCGAGGAAGCCGCGGTCCAGCAGGCCCTGGCGCGCATCACGCGCCTGGACGTGGTGGCCGAGCCGCCCATGCTGATCCGCATCGAGGACCCCAACGGCAGCGACTGACCCCGCCGGCCGGGTCTGGCTGCGTCCCAAGGAAGTGTGCATGTACATTGTCTGCAGTGATCTGGAAGGCGTCTTCACCCCCGAGGTATGGATCAACGTGGCCCAGCGCACCGGAATCGCCGAACTGCGCCTGACCACCCGCGATATCGCCGACTACGACGAACTCATGCGCCGCCGGCTGGCGATCCTGGACCGGCACGGCCTCAAGCTGCCGGACATCCAGGCCGCCATCGAGGCCATGCCCCTGCTGGACGGGGCTCTGGAGTTTCTCGACTGGCTGCGCGAGCAGGCGGCGGTGATCATCGTCTCGGACACCTTCACCCAGTTCGCCGCCCCCCTGATGCGCAAGCTGGGCCGGCCGGCCCTGTTCTGCCATACCCTGGAGGTGGCCCCCGACGGGCGCATCTCGGCCTACCGCCTGCGCCAGGCGGATGCCAAACGGCGCACCGTGGAGGCCCTCCAGTCCCTCAACTACCGGGTCATCGCCATGGGCGACTCTTACAATGACATCCCCATGCTCGAGGCCGCCGAGCACGGCATCCTCTTCCGGCCGCCGCAGAACGTGGTGGACGAGCACCCCCGGTTTCCCGTGACCACCGACTACGGCGCGCTCAAGCAGCGTGTTGAGGGGATACTGGGGACGACAGAAGGGGGATGACTCAAATTTGGAATGCGCCAGCCTGTCGAAGCTTGGGCCGCGGTCGAGGCTTTCAATGTCAGCGCGTTTCAGTCATTTGTCACTTTTGCTCCCTTACCAGGACCGATGCTGGATTTTGCCACCTTCGACCAATGCCGCCTGCTGGTCATCGGCGACCTGATGCTGGACGAGTACGTCTGGGGCGACGTGGAGCGCATCAGCCCCGAGGCGCCGGTCCAGGTGGTGGCCGTTGGCCGCGAGGACGCCACTTTGGGCGGGGCCGGCAACGTGGCCGCCAACCTGGCGGCCCTGGGGGCCCGGACCGCGGTGGCCGGGGTGGCCGGAGACGACCGGCACGGCGCGCTGCTCATCGAGCGCTTCCAGCGCCTGGGGATCGACACCGGCGGCATCGTGGTGGAGCCCGGGCGCCCCACCACCCGCAAGACCCGCATCATCGCCGCCAGCCAGCAGGTGCTGCGCATCGATCGGGAAACCCGCCAGGCCGTGGCGCCCCGGACCGCCGGGGCGATCCAGGAATGGGTCCAGGCCCGGATGCCCGGAATCGACGCCGTCCTGATCTCGGATTACGGCAAGGGACTGCTCAGCGAGGCGCTTCTGGAGGGGATCATGGCCGCGGCCCGGCGCCATGCCCGTCCGGTTCTGGTGGACCCCAAGGGGACCGACTACAGCCGCTATGCCGGCGCCACCCTCCTGACCCCCAACCGCAAGGAGGCGGCCCTGGCCGCCGGGGTGCCCATCGTGGATGCGGCCTCTCTGGCGCAGGCGGCCGCCCGGATCATGGCGGACGCCCGGCTGGACCGGCTCCTGATTACCTGCGGAGCCGACGGGATGGTCCTTTTTTCACGCCATGGCGCTGCCTGCAGCATCCGTAGCGAGGCGCGGCAGGTCTTCGACGTCTCGGGGGCCGGCGATACGGTCCTGGCGGTGGTCGGCCTGGCCCTGGCGGCCGGGGCCGACCTGGTGGAGGCCGCCACCCTGGCCAACGGCGCCGCGGGCATCGTGGTGGGCAAGGTCGGCACCGCCACCGTCAGCCGCAAGGAACTGGCCCTGGCCCGCCAGCCCCACGACGCCGAGCAGTGCGGCCACAAGCACCTGGATTTCAACGAGCTGGCCGAACGGGTGGCCGCGTTGCGCCGCGGGGGGCGGCGCATCGTTTTGACCAACGGCTGCTTCGATTTTCTGCATGCCGGCCACCTGCACCTCTTTACCGCCTCGCGGCGTCTCGGTGACGTACTGGTGGTGGCCATCGACGACGACGAGTCGGTGGCCGCCCTCAAGGGACCGGGCCGCCCGGTGATCAGCGCCCGCGAACGGGTGCGCACCCTGTGCGCCTTAGAGACGGTGGACGTGGTGGTGGTCTTTGCCAGCCGCCAGCTCGAGCGGCTCATCGACATCGTCCGGCCGGACGTGCTCACCAAGGGGGGCAACTACACGGCCGATCAGGTGGTGGGCCGCCGCCAGGTGGAGGCCCACGGCGGGCAGGTGGTGCTGATTCCCATCAGCCAAGGGATTTCCGCCTCCCGGGTCATCGAGCAAATCCGGCGGGGCTGAGCCTCCTCAGGAGCCCTGGTGAGCGATTCGACCCCATTTTACCGGCGCACCCCCGAGGGGATCGTGGTCAACGTCCTGGTCCAGCCCCGGGCGGGGCGCAACCAGTTGGCCGGCCTGCACGACGGGGCCATCAAGCTGCGCCTGACCGCCGCGCCGGTGGAGGGCGCCGCCAACAAGGCCTGCCTCGTCTTTCTGGCCAAGGCCCTGGGCACGGCCAGATCCCGGCTGGAGATCGTCGCCGGCCAGACCAGCCGCCGCAAGCAGGTCCTGGTGCGCTCCGGTCCGGACCTGGATCCGGAGGAGCTGGAGAAAATTATCCGCCGCAGTCTGGTTGTCTCTTGACATTTCGGCCCTCAGGGTCTAATTTGCGTCTTCGTTGATGCGGGGTGGAGCAGCCTGGTAGCTCGTCGGGCTCATAACCCGAAGGTCAGCGGTTCGAATCCGCTCCCCGCTACCAAAACAAAATCAAGGGGTTCCGATGAAAATCGGAACCCCTTTTTTGTGCCTGAAATTTCCATTCCCCGCGCTATTCCCCGCACATGGCGCCAAAACCGGGGTAAATCCCAGGCAAGGCCGCCGGGTGGTTCAACGACCTGGTGGTCGGTTTCGGATGGTTCCGGGGGTGACGACGGCCACTTTTTTCCGGGTGGCCGCGGCTGGATCATGGGGTGATTCGGTTGGAAAAGGTTGGAAAAATGGCGGCCGAGGCCTTCCGTTTCGTGAAGGTGACCTCGGGCCGGATCACCACACCCCTCGGTCCAGAACCTGAAGCCTCCCCTATCCCTTTTCATCGGGGTCCCGATTTGATTGGTCCCGCATTTTTGTCCCCATCTGACAATTCCACCTGGTAGCTTGCCCTGACAAAGGCCCGAAGTGGTTGACACCATGGCAGGGCTTTGGTAGCTTTTAGGGCAAACTGAAAACAGGAGCGCGTCAATGTGAGGTTGCCGACGAGACCCTACCCCTCTTGCGAGATGGTGGGGTTTTCGTTTTTAGACAGATGGTTGTTCAATCCCATCAGGAAATAAGGTGGGGACAGGCAGTACCGGATTTTCAGATGCGATCCGGCTTGATGTTAGCCACTGATTTGCCGAAACGCACGATATCGGACGTCTGGTTATCCGCCCGACAAACAGGAGAAGGCGACGCTGACGGTGCTGGAGCAGGCCGAAGTGCTGTGCCGGGATTGGGCGGAACAGAATTGATCAAAAAAAAGAAGTACAATGGATTGAGGAGGGGTAGGTTGACTAACCCTACAACGTAAGTTAAATATATTGACCCGCCTCCCTTTTTCGCCGTTTCCGGTGTGAGAGGTAGGCTCGATGGTTTCTGATCTGGATGCCGATGACCTGGTAGTGTAAGATTGATTGTGTGAAATTGGTATAGGGTCGAAAAAAAGGCGCTT
>CALJLV010000238.1 GCA_937982505.1 uncultured Desulfobacteraceae bacterium
TGGCGCTTTCCATTTCATCGGGGGACTTGCCGTGTTCGTCGCCGGTCGTCTTGACCAGGGCGGCACGCAACTCCTGGAAAAAGCCGACCTCATCGCGCAAGGCAAGCGCCTTCGGATTCGGTACCGCCAGAGCAAACGCCTTGGTGAGTGTGGAAACGGCCGGTAGATAGCGCTTTTTGCCGTCTTCAAGCGCCAGCACATACTCCATTGCCCGGGTCAGGCCAACGATACGTCCGGATGCCGGGCCGGAAACGACACACCGGTAATCGAAGCCGTGCAGCATGTCCCGCACGATTTCGTATTTCTCCAGAAAGACCGCCAGGGCCTGTTCCTGGTCGATGGTGGCGTCGCCCCTGCCGCCGCCGGCGGTGTAATTGGCAAGTGCCCGTTTCAGGGAGTCGGCAAGCCCGATATAGTCGACCACCAGGCCTCCGGGCTTGTCTCGGAAAACCCGGTTGACCCGCGCGATGGCCTGCATCAGGTTGTGCCCGCTCATCGGTTTGTCGATATACATGGTATGCATGCTGGGGCAGTCAAAGCCGGTCAGCCACATATCACGCACGATGACCAGTTTCAGCTCGTCTGCGGGATCTTTAAACCGTTTCGCCAGGGCCTCGCGCCCGGCTTTGTTGCGGATGTGGGGCTGCCAGTCCATGTGGTCTGAGGCGGAACCCGACATCACGATCTTCATTGTGCCCGCCGTGTCGTCATCCGCGTGCCAGTCGGGACGAAGCTGCCGGATCGCCTGATAGGTGTCCACCGCGATACGTCGGCTCATGCAGACAATCATGGCCTTGCCGTCCATGGCCGCAAGCCGCGTCTCGAAATGCGCCACCAAGTCCTCGGCGACCAGCGCAATGCGCTTTTCGGCCCCCACCATGGCTTCCAACGCCGCCCATTTGCTGCGCAACTTCTGCCTGCCGGTCTCTTCCTCGCCCTCGGTGATCTCCTCGAACTCGGGATCGATGCGGGGCTTTTCCGACTCCACCAGCTCGATGCGGGCCAGGCGGTTTTCGTAGTAGATGGGAACCGTCGCGCCGTCTTCCACCGCACGGAGGATGTCGTACTTGTCGATATACTCGCCAAAAACCGCCGGGGTGCTGCGGTCGTCGCTTTCGATGGGGGTGCCGGTAAAGCCGATGAACGAGGCATGCGGCAAGGCGTCATGCAGGTGCCGGGCAAAACCATCGATAAAGTCATACTGGCTGCGATGGGCCTCGTCGGCGATAACGACAATGTTGGCGCGGTCCGACAACAGCGGGTGGACATCCCCTTTCTGGTCCGGCATGAACTTCTGGATCGTGGTGAAGACCACGCCGCCCGAAGCGACCTTCAGCAATTCCCGCAGATGCGCCCTGGAGCCCGCCTGCACCGGCGATTGCCGCAGCAGGTCCTTGCATCCGGCAAAGGTGCCGAAGAGCTGATCATCCAGGTCGTTGCGGTCGGTAATGACCAGCAGCGTTGGATTGTTCATGTTCGGGTGGCGGATCACCTTCCCGGCATAGAAGGTCATCGACAGGCTCTTGCCGCTGCCCTGGGTGTGCCAGACCACCCCGATGCGCTTGCCGCCGAAATGGGGCGTGCCCTTGCCGTAGTGGGCCGTGGGTTCAGCCACCTGCCAAGGGTTACTCTCGGCAGGGAAACGCCCGAAGAGCCTGGAAGCCTCGGCATCGATGCCGCAGGCGGAAAGGGTGCAGCCCAAGGCCTTGTTGACCGCCCAGTACTGATGGTAGGCCGCCGACTTTTTGATGATCTTCGCCCCGTCATCCTCGAAAACTACAAAGTTCAGGATGTAGTCGAGGAACACCCGGCGCTCGAACAGGCCGCGAATGGTGGTTTCCAGTTCCGGCATCCCTTTGGGAGCGACGCTCTCGCCATCGATGGTCCGCCAGGGCATGAACCGGTCCCATCCCGAGGTGATGGTGCCGCAACGCGCCTGAATCCCGTCGGAGATCACCAGCAGTTCGTTGCCGGTAAAAAGTGACGGGATGTCCTTCTTGTAGGTCTGAAGCTGATTGAAGGCGTGCTTGATGGTGGCGTTTTCGTCACCGGGGTTTTTCAGCTCGAGAATCGACAGCGGCAAACCGTTGACGAAGACCACCACGTCGGCACGCCGGTTCTTGTTGTCCTCGATAACGGTGTACTGGTTCAACGCCACCCAGTCGTTGTTGTCGATCTCTTCCAGATCCAGCAGCCAGACCTTGAGATGCCGGGAACCGCCATAGCCATCCAGGGACGGCACTTCAACGTCCACACCGTCGGTCAGCAGCCGATGAAAAGCGCGGTTATTGCTGACGATATCCGGCCCGCCAACGGCGAGTATCCGCCGAAGCGCCTCTTCAATCCCCGCAGACGGAACCTCGGGGTTGACCCTGGTCAATGCATTACGCAAGCGATCCAGAAGGAATATCTGTCGATAATCCCCGCGCTCCTGCCCCGGCATGCCGGGAGCCAGGTCCGGGCCGTGCAGCACCGTCCAGCCCAGCTCGGCCAGCCATTCCAGGCAGGTTTGTTCGAGGATGTTTTCGGTGATTCCGGTCATGAGCCGCCCCTCCGTTTGGCGGTGCGCACCTTGTAAAGCCGCTCGGTGAAGCCGCCCTCGTTTTCAAAATCCTGCGCCAGCCGTTCGACCTGCCGGTCGAGGAGGTAGCAAGCCAGGTTCAGCAGTGAAAGCGCGCCGTTGGCCGCCAGACAGGCTGAGGTCATGGACTGGCACGGACCTTCACCGACCGGCACGGACGAGTCGTTGTTCCGGCTGTCCCTGTTTGTCCGTGTCCGTCCTTGCCTGTCCGTGATTCCCTGCCGCTCCTCCTCCACCCAAGCCGCAAATGCCTCAACGGTTTGCGGCTTGCGTTCTTTGAAGCGCATCAGCGCGGGGTGGCTCGGCTCCAGCTCGGCCAGCCCCCGCTGCCGCAGAAAATCCTCGTAGTCAAGCTTCAGCTCCTCCAGGCTGGCCCGCGCCACCTGGGTCAGCTTGAGTTCGGTTTTCTTCGAGGTCGCCGAGGCCTGCGAGCCCTCGGCAATGTTCTGCACGCCCGACCGCGCGGCCTGCACCATCTGGTCCCGCGTGCGGCTGAATTTGTCGATATAGCGTTCGCAAAACCGCACCGTCACGTCGTAGACCAGTTGCGCCACCTGAAAGCTCTTCAGATTGCGGTAGCCGCCGTGTTTGGGAATCAGTTCAGACATAAACCGCCTCCAGCACGGCTAGGCAAAACAGTTCTTGTCCGTCCGTGACAGGCGGTGTTTGTCCACCCCGCCCGCTGTAGCGGTATACGGTCTTGAACCGGCGGGCGGAGTCCTCGCCGAGGGCGATTTGGGAGCGGAGTGTTTCCAGATTCATGAATATTTCCCTCCGCTATCCCTGCAGTGCTTTCGCACCACGTCAACCCAGCGTTCATACCAATGCCAGACCTTCCCCGCCACCATGGTGCCGTAGCCCTTGGCGGGGTTCTTTGCATCCTGTGATTGCCAGAGTTGCGTATGGTAGTGAATCGAAAAACCGGGGTAGCCTTCCGCCTTCATCAAATCCACAACCTGCTTGGGCAGGTATTTCTTCTTTTCCGTTTCCTTGATGGCCGCATATTCCTTGTTGACAGCCTCGGCCAGCGGAGAATCGCTCTTGACGAATTCGATCACCCGGTCGGCTTGTCCTTTGCGGTTAGCGGTCTTGGGAACAAAGAGTATTCGATAGGCGTAGTGCGGGTTGGAAAATTCCTCATCGGACAACCCGGCGTCAAATTCTTGAATATACCCATGAATGTTGGCGGGCAACCCAGGCTGCTCTTCAAGCAATTCCTTCTGCTCAGCGGAGATGGTCGAAAACTGGAGGCTGAAGGAAAGGTGCTTTTCGATGCCGTTGTCGTCCCCGAACAGTTTCTTGATGTACTCATTGTAGTTCAAACAACAGGCCTGAAATCGCGCACTCAGAACGTCATCGATCCGGGTCGTCATCTGGTGCTCGATTTCGTGGCGCAGCCCGATCAGAAACCGCAGGTTGTTGGCCGTATCCTTGTCGATTGGTGACTTGGCCTCGTTCAGGCAGCGTTCAAGCTCCCAATATTTGTAGGCGCCATGCTTGGTCTTATCGAATTCACGCCGTTTGCCATTCTGCTGGCAGTATCGATACTCGATTTTCTGGTCGCGGAAATAGGCGTGAAGTAGATAGGTCCAGGCGATGATCATCAGCACCACATAGGATTCCGATTTGAAACTGATGTTGGGGTTGTTGAAGATCTGTACGGCAGCAAGGGCCGCTTCCCGCGATTTTTTGAGTAACTCACTCTTGATGGAACCGACACGCCGAATTCGTTTGCTCATACGGCAACCTCCACCAGTTTTTCAGCGGCCTGAGTGCGGATTTCGCCGGAGAGGAGTTTGGGGAGCAGGGTGTCGCGGGTTCGTGACAAATCTTTGATATTGCTTGAACACTCCTCAATCTTCTGATCGAACGCACCCGAATAGTTCTCGAATAATTCAACAACGTCTGGATCGAATTTAAACCATGGCAGCAATTTGAAATCCTTTTGACTAATACTGCCAAAAACCGTTCCCTCTGCCTCAAATTTCTCAAAATGCTCTCTGAGATGCTTCATTGAGTAGTAAGTAAAAGAGCGACTCCCTGTTTTATGGCGAATGGCACAAACACCGCGACCAATGCAGCAATAATCCTCTGCCATATTAATATCGCCGACGGGCGCTCGAACACTTACCAGTGTGTCGTCTTTTTGTGCGAACCTTTTCGGCTCTGTGCAATAAACACGATTCGATGGATACCGAAAACCAAAGTCTGCTCTGCCTTGAAAGAACGGTATCCCATCTCCATTCTCGTTGTAGGATGCGCCAGGCGGGGACTAGATCGGAAGAGCGTCGTGTAGGGAAAGAGTGTAGCTCTCGGTGGGCGGCGTA
>CALJLV010000239.1 GCA_937982505.1 uncultured Desulfobacteraceae bacterium
CCACCGAGATCTACACTCTTTCCCTACACGACGCTCTTCCGATCTGGCTGGCCATGAGCCTGGCGGCCCGGCGCTTTTCGCCCACCGCGGCCCTCAACGAGGACTGGGGTGGGGTTCACCAGCTCAAGGCCCTCAAGGCGGCCAGCGCCGCTCTGGCCGGCGGGGGGGGCGAGCGGCTGGCCGCGGAGCTGGCCACCCTGGCCCGGCAGCTTTTCGCCAGCGGCAATCTGCAGCTGGCGCTGGTGGCCGAGGAGGCGGCCATGGAAGGGGCCCGCCAGGCCCTGGACGGCTTTTACCGGTCCCTGCCCGCAGGGGCGCAGGCCTTCGAGGCCGACCTGCCCGTGGCGGCGGCGGATCCGGTTCGCGAGGGCTGGTCCACCGCCACGGCGGTTTCTTTCGTGGCGCGCTGTTTTGCCACCGTGCGCCTGGGCCATCCGGACGCCCCGGCCCTGGCGGTGATCGCCAAGATGCTGCGCTCCCTCTACCTGCACCGGGAAATCCGGGAAAAGGGCGGGGCCTACGGCGGGTTCGCGGTCTACAGCATCGAGGACGGGCTCTTCAGCCTGGCCTCCTACCGGGATCCGCAGATCGCGCGGACCCTGCAGGTCTTCGAGGGGGCGGCCGAATTTCTCTTGGCCGGCAATTACACTGATGCGGACATTCACGAGGCGGTATTGCAGGTCTGCAGCGAGATCGACAAGCCCGATCCGCCCGGGCCGGCGGCCCGCAAGGCCTTTTACCGGCGCATCGTCGGTCTGGACGACGAGGCCCGGCTGGCTTTCAAGCAGGGGTTGCTGAGCCTGGACCGGACCCGGGTGCGCCGGGCGGTGGAGGCTCATTTCGGTGCGTCCTTCCGCAATTCGGCGGTGGCGGTTATCAGCGCCGAGGACCTTCTGGCGGCGGCCAACGCCGAACTCAAGACCGATCCGCTTCTCATTCAGGCCATCGGTTGATCGGCTTCGGCCGCCGGAAGCGGTCTTCAGGCTAAAAAATCCAGGGTGTACTTGAGGGCGGTAAAGAGGATGATTCCGGCCAGCATCCATTTGATGGTGCTGGCCGGGACGAACTTTTGGCAGCGGGCCCCGAGGTACATTCCCGCCATCCCGCCCAAACCGAACAAGAGTCCCAGGGGCCAGTCGGGGGCCACGGAAAGGTGGGGATAAAAGGGCGCCACGGCCTGGTAAAAGGCCACCCCGGCCACCGAAGTGACGAAGGTGCCCATGAGGGCGGCCCCGGCCACCGTGTAGACCGGCAGCCCGAAGAAGGTCACGAAAAACGGGGCGATGATCGATCCGCCGCCGATTCCGTAGATTCCCCCCACGATGCCGACGACGAAGCTGAGGCTGAAGATGCCCCATAACGAGACGTCGAAGGCCTCTGCATGGAAGGTGTATCCCAGGCGTTTCAGGTTGAAATGGGTCACCTGGACCGTCTTTTGATCGGATGCGGCGGCACGCTCCGGTTCCGTTTTTTCAGCGCCATGGCGGCGCACCATCTCCTGAAACCGCCTTTCGGCATTGGCGTTGCCGCTTCCCGAGGTCTTGCGCAGCAGATCGCGCGTCATTTTCAGCCCGATGTAGAGGAGCACCGCGGCCGCGAACAGCTTGAAATGCGCGGGGTCCGGCAGCCAGGCGACGCGCACCAGGGCACCGATGAAAACCCCGGGCAGGGTGCCCAGCACCACCACCGCCGCCAGGGGCCAGACCATGCGGCCTTCTTTCCAGTAGCGGTAGACGCCGCTGGGAATGGCCACGATGTTGAAGAGCTGGTTGGTGGCGCTCACCGACGGGTGGGTGTAGCCGAGAAACGAGACCTGGAAAGGAAGCAGGAGAAAGGCGCCGGACACGCCGCCCATGCTGGTAAAAAACGAGATGACGAAGGCCACCAGGGGGGGAATCCAGGGGGCCACGTGAATGCCGGCGGCTTCGAAGACCATGACGGCCCTCCAGGGTAAGGGCTTGACAAATAGACACGATAATTCTACGTTTCGTGTCAATTCAAGCTTAACAAGGCCCCCCATGAGATGTCAAGATCCCGCCATCGCCGCTTCCGGCCAGGCCGATCCGTGCCTGGATACCGAGGCCCTCGCCCGGCTGGAAGCCGCCTTCCGAGACTGGGCCGGCGCTTCGCCGCGCCGGGACGTGCGCCTGTCGCGCCGGCGGGTGCTGCTCATCTTCCTGCTGATCCGCTATACCGGGGCCAGGCTCAGCGAAGTCCTGGCCCTGGATCCTGCGGCGGACGTTGACGGCCAGCGGTGCCGGGTCCGTTTCGGCGCCTCCGCGGCGGAAGGTGTCCGCCAGGTGAGGATTTCCGAGGCCCTGGCCACAGAGATCCGGGAAGCCCTGGCCGACCCGGATTTCAGCGGGGCCATCGGCGATCGTTTCGGTGTGGATTCCGCCTTCGTGCGCCGCAAGTTTTACGAGCGGGCCCAAGCCTGCGGGTTCGAAAAACGGCTCGGCGGTCCGGAAATGGTCCGCAAGGCCCGCACCGTGGAGCTGATGCAGGCCAAGATGCCCCTGGCGGCCGTGCAACAGATGCTCGGGGCCGCCATGCCCCACCTCGGCGCCGCACGGCTCTCCTTTTCCCCGGAGGAGATCGAAGCGCTCACGCGCCGCTTCGTGGAGCGCGAGGCGAAGCGCAACACCAGCGCCCGCAACACCTTTTTTGGAAAGATCACCGTGATTCAGCGCGGCGACATCCAGACCCGGGTAACCCTGCTCACCGTCGGCGGGCAGACGGTTTCCACCGTGATCACCAATGACAGCCTGGAGCGCCTCGACCTGGCCGAGGGCAGGCTGATGGCCGCCGAGGTCAAGGCGCCCTGGGTGATCCTTTACCGCGGGGAAGCCGAGCCGGTGTGCAGCGCCGAGAACCGCTTCAGCGGCGTCGTGGAACGGGTTGTGCGCGGCAAGGTTAACATGGAATACGGGGTGCGCATCGCCGATGGCTCCGAGTTGTGCGCCGTGGTGTCCAGCCAGAGCGGCCGGCGGCTGGCCTTACAACGGGGTGATCGGGTCTGGGCCGTGTTCAACGCCTTTGCCGTGGTCCTGCATGCGGACTGAGGGTTTGCGGACGAAAGAAACCCGCTATCGTCATGAGCTTCTCACTGATTCTGACCGCCACGATTTTTTGCATCTCCCTGGTGCTGACCATGGTCGGCCTGGGCGGAGGGCTGGTCTTTTCCCCCCTTTTCGTGATCCTCGGGATGGCCCAGTCGCAGGCCGCCTCGGCTTCTCTCTTTTTGAACCTGGTGGCCGCCGCCTCGGCCGCCTGGGCCTATTCGCGCAAGCGGATGGTCGATTTCTCGGTTTCGATCCCCTTGATCGTTGCGTCGGGTCTGGCCGCTCCCGCCGGGTCCTGGCTCAACTTGCGCATGGACACCCAGCCGTTTCTGATCGTCATGGCCATCGTGCTGGCCCTGGCCGGGGCGCGCATGCTCGTGTCGCCGCCCCGGCAGACGGAATCCGCCACCGATCTCTCCCGGTCCCGGAAGATCGTCGGCGGCCTCGCCATCGGCGCCTGCATCGGCCTGATGAGCGGCCTGCTGGGCATCGGCGGCGGGGTCTTTGTCGTGCCGCTGCTGATCTACGCGCTCAAGACCCCCACCAAGATCGCCGCCGCTTCGTCGACCTTCATCGTCTGTTTTTCTTCCCTGACCGGCTTTTTGGGATATGCCGCCATGGCGTCCGTCGATTGGCAGTTCATCCTTCCCGCGGCGCTGGCGGCCCTGGCCGGCGGCCAGCTCGGCGCCCGGATCATGAGCGGTCATGTCAAGGCCAACAGCATTCGGGTCCTTTTCAGCCTGGTGCTGTTCGCCATGTGCCTCAAACTGCTCCATCGCTTCTTTTTCGGATAGAAGGGAAACTCCATGTCCGCACGTTTCCAATTCAACCGTCTGGAGCTGGCCGGATCCTTCGGAGACTTGGGCGTTCTGCTGCCCATCGCCATTGCCATGGTGCTGTTCAACGGCCTGGATCCCCTGGGGCTCTTCCTGAGCATCGGGCTTTTTTACATCCTTTCAGGCCTCTACTTTGGGATCACGGTCCCGGTCCAGCCAATGAAGGTCATCGGCGCCTACGCCATCGCCACGGCCATGAGCGCGGACCAGATCCTGGCCGCTTCGCTGCTGATGGGCGCTTCTCTGCTGGTCATCGGCATCACGGGCGCCATCGACCTCATTCGGAAAATCACGCCTCCGGCGGTGATTCGCGGCGTGCAACTGGCCACCGGGGCCCTGCTGATCTCCGAAGGCGTCAAGTTCATGCTCGGCACCTCCACTTTTCAAATACTCCAAAAGGCGGCCGAGCCTCATCTGGCCGTGCAGTCCATGGGACCGCTTCCCATCGGCCTGCTCATCGGTGTGGCCGGCGGCATCGTCACCCTGCTCTTGCTGGACAGCCGCCGCTTTCCGGCCGGGCTGGTCGTGGTGGCGGGCGGATTCGCGGTGGGCCTGGCCCTGGGGGCGAAAATGCCGCCAGAGGGCTCGGGTCTGGGGCTGCATCTGCCGCGATGGCTGCCTTTCGGGTTTCCCTCGGAGGCCGATTTCACCTTCGCCCTCTTCGCCCTGGTCCTGCCCCAGCTTCCCATGACCCTGGGCAACGCGGTGTTGGCCTATACGGACCTGTCGCTGGAGTACTTCGGTGAAAGATCCAGCCGCGTCACCAACCGCAAGGCCTGCGTGAGCATGGCCCTGGCCAATTTTTTGAGCTTCTGTCTGGGGGGGATGCCGCTGTGCCACGGGGCCGGGGGCCTGGCGGCCCACTACCGTTTCGGGGCCCGCACGGCCGGCTCCAACCTGATGATCGGGGGAATTTTCGTGGTGCTGGCCCTTCTTTTGGGAGAGCGCATCGTGGCGCTGTTCAATCTGCTGCCCATGGCGATCCTGGGCATCCTGCTGGTTTTCGCCGGGATCCAGTTGGCGGTCACCGTCATGGACCTGGACCGGCCCAAGGACTATTTCGTGGCCACCCTGATCCTGGGCATCACCCTGGCGAGCAATCTGGCGGCCGGTTTCATCGCCGGGATGTTCGTGGCCTGGCTCCTGAGGTGGGATAGACTTTCCGTGTAGGGCGCTGGATC
>CALJLV010000240.1 GCA_937982505.1 uncultured Desulfobacteraceae bacterium
CCAACGCCGACTTCAACGGCACGGACAGCTACACCTACACGGTGACCAGCGGGGGGGTGACCGAGACGGCCACGGTGACGGTGACGGTGAACCAGGTGGATGATCCGGCCGTCATCGGCGGCGATACTTCCGGCACGGGTGCCGAGGACACGACGATCACCGGGACCCTGACGGCCGTGGATGATGCCGACGGTCTGACCGACGGCAGTTACTTCACGATTGAAGACGGGGACAACGCGGCCAACGGCACGGCCGTCATCGATCCCGCAACCGGCGAGTGGCGCTACACGCCCAACGCCGACTACAACGGCACGGACAGCTTCACGGTGACCATCACCGATGATGACGGCAACACCACCACTCAGACCATCACCCTGACCGTGACCGGTGCGGTGGACATTGCCGACGACACGGTCGTAACGGATGAAGACACGCCTGTTACCACCGACGTGCTGGCCAACGATGATTTTGAAGGTACGCCGACCATCACCGGCGTGACCCAGGGCGCCAACGGAACGGTGGTGAACAACGGTGACGGGACCATCACTTACACGCCCAACGCCGACTTCAACGGCACGGACAGCTACACCTACACGGTGACCAGCGGGGGCGTGACCGAGACGGCCACGGTGACGGTGACGGTACTCCCGGTAAATGATGCACCGATCGCTTCTGGGACCTACACGCACAATGTGACCGATACTCCGGCGCCGGACATTTTCGCTGACCTGAACGGAAGTCTTACCGCCAGCGACGTGGATGCGGGAGATCATCTGAGCTGGAGCGGCAGCGCCGCGGGTCGCTACGGCGAGCTGACGGTCAACGCCGACGGCAGCTACACTTATGTGGTGAACAGCGCTGCGATCAACGCGCTGCAAGCAGGCCGCATCGACTCTGAATCCTTCACCGTTACAGTGACCGACAGTCAGGGTGCAACGGATACGCGAAGCATCACCATCCAGGTCAGCGGCGCCAATGATCCACCCGTGGTCGTGTCGACACAAGGGGATCGCATCGACACCCGCAGCGATGTCATTGTTTTTGACATCGGCGACTCCTTCGGGGATCCCGACCAAGGCGCCGTGTTGACCTTCAGCGCTCAGAACCTGCCTCCGGGGTTGACCTTGAATGCGGAAACGGGCGAAATCAGCGGCCGCATTCTGCAGAGCGGCACCTACGGCGTTCTCCTGACCGCCACTGATGAGCACGGCGCCAGCGTTTCCGTTCCGCTTTCCTGGGCGGTGGAGGACCTGCCCGCGGCAAGGACAGAGGATGGTTTTTCAGGAAGCGGCAGCGGTGGCACTGTGCCGCCTTTCGGCAGTACCCATGGTGAACCACTGTCTCCTGCCATCCTGCCGCTGGCGGACCTGATTTCCGGCACCAAAACCCGGAACGGCCTGGAGGGCGGCTTTTTCATCAGCTTCATGAACCAGGCACTCGATCCGGTGCGGTTGTCCATCGCCGTGGCGGACCAGTACGCCAGCGGTGAGGAATTATTCACCTTCGCCCTGCCGCCCAACACCTTCATTCACACCGATCCCACCGAGAACATCCAGGTCGAGGCGGTGCAGGTGGATGGGTCGCCGTTGCCCTATTTCATCACCTTCGATCCGGAGAGCCTCGAATTCCACGTTGACACCGCCGAGGCCATCCGCCTGGGCATCAAGAGTGTGGACGTGAAGATCATCGGTCGTGACGGTCGCGGCAACGAGGCCACCGGTCTGTTCAAAATTCTGATTTTGGAAGACGCGGCCGGGTTGTCCGGAACCGCCCTGGAGGCGGTGCCCGCGCAAGGCGAGGCCGAGGCCTCCGGCCACGCTGAACAGGAAAGTGAAGAAGTTTCCGGCTCGGGCGCCCCCAGCCTGGCCGAGCAAGTGAAAATGGCCGGCCGGTTAGGCTTTTTGCAGCAGCGGGACATGCTGATTCAGGATCTGATGGATGCCTTGGGTTGATGGCTTGACAATCAACAAGCACAGAAGGAGATCGGTTTTATGGAATCAAGGGCGAAACTGAAGTACGCCGTAGCGCTTATCTTGGTATTTGTTTGGCTGTGTGCCGGTTGTGCCGTCATGCCGCAGCGCCTGACCCCCGATGAGGTGGCTGAAACGGTTCGCCAGGACCAGCGCGCCATCGAGGCGGGGCAAGAACCGATTTCCGGTGTCCTGACCCTTTACGATGCCATGGCCCGGGCCGTGGCCTACAACCTGGATCACCGCACCCGGATGATGGAACAGGCCCTGGCCATGGGCCAGCTCGACCTGGCCAACGCCGACATGCTGCCACGGATGGCCGCCACGGCCGGCTATACGTGGCGCAGCGAAGAGGACGCGTCTTACAGCCGCGGTTACTGGGACCGCATCCTGAGCCGCCAACCGAGCCTTTCCGACGATCCGTCGCATGTGACCGCGAACCTGGGCTTTTCCTGGAGCATCCTCGATTTCGGTCTCAGCTACTACCTGGCCAAACAGCAGGCCGATCGTTTTCTCATTGCCCAGAACAGCCGCATGAAACTCGTTCAACGCCTGATGCACCAGACCCGGGTGGCCTACGTCAAAGCCCAGGCCGCTCAGGAGATGGGTCCGGCGGTGCGAAAGATCCTGGCCGATGTGCGCGAGGCCCTGGCCTACCTGGACAAAATCCAGGCCGAGCGACTCCAGCCGCCCCTGGCCACGCTCCAGTCGCGGCGCGCCCTGCTGGAACTCATGGGACAGCTCGAGTCGGTGGAGCAATCCCTGGTGCGGGCCGAAGTCGAATTGAAGTCCCTGATCAACGTCCGCCCTGGACAAGAGTTGATCCTGGAACGTCCCGCATCCGCCGACAACCCGCCGATGTTCCAGGCGAACCTGGATGACCTGGAACTGGTGGCCCTCCAAAACTCCCTGGATATCTCCGAGCAGCTTTACAATACCCGCATCGAGCAGGTGGAAACGCGCAAGGCCCTGCTCCGGCTTTTACCGGATCTGAACCTGCGGCTGGGGATCAACTACGACGACAACGCCTACCTGATGAACCAGAACTGGTACGACGCCGGTGCCAGCGTCACCTGGAACCTACTGCGGCTGACCAGCCTGAAGGATGTTCAAGCACTTTCCCAGACGCGGGAAAACCTCACCACCGTGCGTCGCATGGCCCTGAACATGGCCGTGGTGACCCGGCTGCACCTGGCCTGGCGGCAGTATGGGGATGCCATGAACCAGCTCGCCCGGGCCAGGCAGCTCGACGAACTCGAGGGCGAGATCGCGCGGCATACCCAGGCCGGCGTCAAGGCCGACGTGTCAAGCCGGATCGAGCGTATTCGCAACGATGCCGGGGCGCTGCGGGCTCGGATGCGGCGTCATGAAAACGAGGCGGCGGTCCAGGACGCCCTGGGGGCCTTCATCACCAGCCTGGGGATCGATGTCAGCGGAAACCCGGAGACGGACAGGCTCGCTGCCCTGGCCGAGATGGAAAATCGGGTGGCGGACCAGATGCGGCGCATCGAGGAGGGGATCTTGCCTGAACCTTACCTGCCCAAAGCGGACAAGACCCGATGAGTTCCTCCATGCGTACCCGTCTGCCGTGGCTCTGGCCCGTCCTGTGGCTGATCTTGTGGAGTCCGGTGAATGCCGCCGACCCGTTCCCGACGGGGCCGGGGGACGAGGAGACCCATCCCCGGGCCCAGTTGCGGCCGCGCCTGCAGACCATCCTTTCGGCGCCAATCTCGGCACGCATCCTCACTCTGAACGTGGAAGAGGGGGATCGCATCGCCAAGGGGGCGCGCATCGCCAGTCTGGACTGCACCGACCATCAGGCCGGACTTCAGGCGGCCCAGGCGCGGCGGTCCGCGGCCCTGGCCAAACGCGATGCCCATCAGCGCCTCAAGGCGCTCGACTCCGGCAGCGCTTTGGACCTGGACCTGGCCGAAGCCGAATTGGCCGCCGCCGAGGCCGATATCAACCGCTTTCGGGCGATTCTGGCCAAATGCGATATCCGCGCCCCCTTCGCCGGTCTCATCACGGCACGGCCGGCCATGCCGTTCCAGTACGCGCCCGAAGGCCAGCCCCTGGTGGAGTTGACCAGCGTCAGCGAACTGGAGATGGAAATGGTGGTCCCCGCGGCATGGCTCCAGTGGCTGCAAAACGGTGACGAGTTCCGCTTCCGGGTGGACGCCACCGGTGAAGTCGCCGTGGGCCGGGTGCGAACTGTCGGCGTCCGAGTGGACCCGGTGAGCCAGACACTGCGCGTCATCGGCATCGTCAATGCCAAGGAAGGCCGTCATCTGCTGCCCGGCTTGAGCGGTTCGGTGGTATTTCCGGGGCGTCCATGAATCCGGCGAAGCGTTCCACCGAGCAACTGGCGACCCTGCTCTTGCTGTTGCAAAGGGCCCGGCAGGCCGCGACGATCAGCGAACTTGGTTTTCTGCTGGTCAACGAAACCGAGATGCTGACGGCCTACCGCCAGGCCGTGTTCTGGCACCAGCCGCGGGAAGGCCGGGGCGCGATCCAGGCGGTGTCCAACCTTCCCGCCCCCAACCGGGAATCGCCCCTGGTCCTGTGGCTGTCGGCCTTGTGTGGGCACGTCCAGGCCCGGTCACCGGCTGAACCCCGGATGATCGATCTCCATGATCTGCCGGAGGCCTTGGCCCGGGAATGGCAGGCGCATCTGCCGCCGCATCTGCTTTGGGTGCCGCTGCCCGGCAGCGGCGGCCTGCTTCTGGCGGGCGACAACCCTTGGTCGGAAGGCGAGCGCCGCCTGCTGCAGCACTGGGGAGAGGGGGTGGCCCAGAGCCTCGAACTGCTGGTCCGCAGAAAAAGACGGCCGGATGTCCTGCGGTTTGCCAAGGCCGCCGGACGCAAGCCGATCCTGACATTGGCAGTGTTGCTGATGGCGGCCGCGTTGTGGCTGCCGGTGCGGCTCAGCGTTCTGGCGCCCGCCGAAGTGGTGGCCAAGGATCCCGTGATCGTTCGGGCTCCCCTCACTGGAGTGATCGCTTCGGTGAGCGTGGCGCCGAATCAGACGGTTCAAAAAGGCCAGCCCCTCTTTCGCCTCGACGACCGCGAGCTGTTGTCCCGCCTGGAGGTCGCCAAACAAGGCCTGGCCGTGGCCCAGAGCGAGTACCGTCAGACATCCCAGGCCGCCATCACCAGCGTGGAGGCCAAGGTGAGACTGGCGGTCTTGCAGTCCATGATCGAGCAGCGGCGGGCGGAATTCGATTTCGTCAACCTTCAGTTGCTGCGGGTCGAGGTGATCGCCGAGGCGGACGGGATCGTCATCTTTCCGGATGCCGCGGCTCTTCGAGGCCGCCCGGTCCGCCTGGGCGAGCGGGTCATGACCCTGGCCGCTCCCCGGCAGGTCATGCTGGAAGCCTGGGTGCCGCCGGCCGATTCGGTGGCTCTCGAACCGGGGGCCGAGGTGTTGATGTTTCTCAGCACGCGGCCCGACCATCCCCTGGGCGGTCAGTTGATCCGTATCGCCCACCAGGCGACTCTTTCTCCGGAAGGGGTGTTCGGCTTTCGCGCCGAGGCGCACTTCGATTCCCGCATCTCGTCCCCGCGCATCGGCCTGCGAGGGACGGCCAAGCTCTATGGTCCCGAGGTGCGCCTGGCCTATCTGGTGTTCCGGCGGCCCTGGAGCGCGCTGCGCCAGATGACGGGTTGGTGATGCGGATGTCGCAGCGGTCTGTGTTGCGTCAGGATCTGAATCTGCACGCGGCCGAGCCCGATCCGGACGGCGCCCCGGCATGGATTCTGCATGATCCCTTGGCGGACCGCTACTACCGCCTGGGGTGGATCGAGGTGCAGATACTCGGGTTTCTGGACGCCGGCACTCCCGAAGCGGTGGCCGCCGCGGTTTCCCGGCAGATCGGACGGCCGGTTTCCAGCGGCGAAATTCAGGTCTTTCTGGAATTTTTAGGCCGCCATCACCTCTTGCGGGCCCGCGGTGAGAACAGCCTCAAGCTTTTTCTCAAACAGGCCGCCCTGATGCGTGCCGGGCGCCTCAAGCGGCTGGCACGCCAGTATCTTTTCCTGCGCTTTCCCCTGTGGCGGCCCGATCGTTTCCTGGTCCGCACCTTGCCCCTGGTTCGGTGGGTGTTTCACCCGATCACCCTGGGGACGGTCGTGTTCCTGGGTGTTGCGGGGATTTTTTGGGCTTTGCGCCAGGCGGATCTCTTTCTTGCCACGGCCCTTGATTTTCTCAGTGTCGACGGCGCACTGGTTTACGCCGTGGTGATCTCAGCAGTCAAGATCCTCCACGAGCTGGGGCATGCCTATACGGCCAGGATGCGCGGATGTCGAGTGAGCACCATCGGGGTGGTGATCCTGGTATTCTGGCCGGTTCTGTACACCGATGTGTCCGAAGCCTGGAAGCTGCCGGCGCGGCGGGATCGTCTGGCCATCGGTGCGGCCGGGATGCTGGTGGAATTGGGGTTGGCCTGCATCGCCCTGTTCCTGTGGGGGGTGTTGCCCGCCGGAACCCCACGGGACATGGCGTTTGTGCTGGCCACCGCCAGCTGGCTGACGACCCTGGGGATCAATCTGAACCCCTTGATGCGTTTTGACGGCTATTATCTGCTGGCTGACTACTGGCGCGTACCCAACCTCCAGACCCGGGCCCTGGCTTTGGTGCGCTGGCAGGCGGTCCGGTGGTTTCTGGGCCTCGACGATCCGCCGCCGGATGAACATCCCGCCCGCCACCTGTTTGTTTACGGCTGGTGCGTGGTCGCCTATCGCACCGTACTGGTGGTGAGTATCTCGCTGCTCATCTATCACCTGTTCTTCAAACTGCTGGCCCTTATGCTCATCGCCCTGCTCTGGGGTCAGAGCTTTGGAGGTCCGATGGTCAAGGCGATCCGCTTCCTTTGGCAGCGCCGGGCCGATTTGAAACCGAACAAGGCCATGGCCAGGACCCTCTTGCTGCTGGCTTGTGTGGCGATTCTTTTCTGGGCGCCCTGGCCCAGAACGGTCAAAGCGCCCGCCGTGCTGCAGCCGCCGGCCCATGCCGTTCTCTATGCGCCCTTTGATGGACGGGTGGGGCAAGTTCACGTGGCGGCCGGCACCCGGGTGACCCGGGGCCAGGTTCTTGCCGAACTGGCGGCCCCGGATCTGGCCTTCGAAAATCAGATGGTCCAGCAGCAGATCGATATCCTGCGATGGCAGATGAAGGTGCGTGGATTTGACACCGACCTGCTCGGGCGGATCCTGATTCTGGAAACCGAGATGCGGACCCACCTGGATCGCTTGAAAGCCCTGGAGGCACGTCTTGAAAAAGGGATCCTGCGGGCCCCCATGGATGCCGTGGTGTCCGAAATGGTGCCGGGTTTCAAACCGGGCACCTGGATCGGGGAGGATGAGGCGCTGATGCATCTGGTGGATGACCGAACCTGGCATGTGGTGGCCTATGTAAACGAGGCTGAGCTGGGCCGCTTGCCGGCAGGGGGCCGGGGGCGATTTTATCCCCATCACGGGGGCCGAGAGCCGTTGCCGCTGGATCTGATCTCGGTGGAAGAAACGGCCTTGAAAGAGTTTGATACCCTTTATCCCACCGGCGCGTTCGGCGGGCCCATTCCGGTGCGTCAAACCGCCACCGATGCCCTGGTTCCCCTGAGTGCGGTGTACCGGGTCTATTTGCGGCCGTCCGCAGATTTGGGGCCCATCCCGGAGCGGGTGCTGACCGGAACGGTGGTCGTGGAGGGGCGGCGGCAAAGCCTCAGCGTGCGGTTCTGGCGCTCTGTTGTGGGTGTACTGCGACGCGAATCGGGGTTTTGATGCGGCTAGAGTAAAATCTTGACCGCACTGAATCCAAGATAGAGGATCAGCAGGAGTCCGCCCTCCCAGCGCACGATGCGCTTGCGGTCCGAAAGGGCCAGGGGCAGCAGGAAGACCGCCAGGAAAACCATCACCAGAAGGTCCTGGAGCCCTTCGGGAGACGGGACCGGAATCGGGTGCAGGGTGGCGCACATCCCGTTGACCAGCAGCAGATTGGCGATATTGGAACCGACGATGTTGCCCAGGGCGATGTCGGTGTGTCCTCGCCAGGTGGCCACCACCGAGGTGACCAGTTCGGGGAGGCTGGTGCCCACCGCCACGATGGTCAGCCCGACGACCACCTGGGGGATCCCCAGTTGTGCGGCCACCGCCACGGCCGCGTCCACCGCCACCTTGCCGCCGCCCACGAGCAGTCCCAGGCCCCCGAAAATCAGGATCAGGTTGCCCAGGGCCTTTTGAAAGGAGCGCTTGGGGGGCTTTTGCTCCATCTGATCGTAGATGGGGTCGTGGCCCTGACCGTTATTCCGGATCACATCGCCGATGGTGTAGTAGAGAAAGACGCAGAAGATCAGCAGAAAGACCAGCCCGTCGCGACGGTCGAACAGATTCGGCGCCCCGCCGCAAAGGTCGCTGTCCGCGCCGGCGACCAAAGTCAGCAGGGAGGCCAGCACCATCATGGGAATCTCCCGGGTGATGAGCACCCCTTGAACCTTGAGCGGCCGGATCAGGGCCGCCACCCCGAGCACCAGTCCGATATTGGCGATGTTCGAACCGATGATGTTGCCGAAGGAGATTTCGGTGCTCCCCTGATAGGCGGCCAGGAGATTGACGGCCAACTCCGGCGCGCTGGTGCCGAAAGCCACCACGGTCAGACCGATGATGATGGGTGAGATGCCCAGGCTCCGGGCCAGGGCTGAGGCGCCCCGCACCAGCAGGTCGCCGCCGCCCAGGAGCAGGGCCAAACCTAAAAAAAGAAGCACCAGTTGGATCGTCATGGCGTGATGGGGTTCGGGGAAAACGAAAAAACCGCCGCAGGGGCGGTTCGGCTGGAAAAAGCGATCCGCGGCACGAGGATCTGCGGCGAACCAGGCGTCTGTCGGCACCTCCCGATTTCGGGCGGCCCGGAACCTATCTCATCACAGGGCG
>CALJLV010000241.1 GCA_937982505.1 uncultured Desulfobacteraceae bacterium
AGATTGACTGACGTGACTGGAGTTCAGACGTGTGCTCTTCCGATCTGAGCCCCCGGAGGCCTCCTGGAAAAGCCCCTCCCGGTTCTGGGTGGCGTGGGTGAAGGCCCCCTTGCGGTAGCCGAACAGCTCGCTTTCCAGGATCTGTTCGGGCACGGTGGGGCAGTTGACCGCCACGAAAGGGCCCCGGCGCCGCGGGCTGAGCTGATGGACCGCCCGGGCGGTGAGATCCTTGCCGACTCCGGACTCGCCGGTGATCAGGACCGTCAGGTCGGTCTGGGCGATGGTCTGGATGGTCTCGTAGACGCGCTGCATGGGCGCGCTCTTGCCCACCAGGTCCTGGAGCCCTTTGCGCTGGCGGCATTCATCCTGCAGGCGCAGGTTCTCGCGAATCAGCGAGGAGCGTTCCAGAGCCTTTTCCAGCCGCACCACCAGGGCATCGTACTCAAAGGGTTTGGTGATGTAGTCCTGGGCGCCCTGGCGCATGGCGCTCACCGCGCTCTCCACCGCGCCGTAGGCGGTCATCATCACCACGGTCTGCTCGGGATTGCGGCGCTTGATCCAGCCCAACAGCTCCATTCCGTCCATGCCGGGCATCTTGATGTCGGCCAGGACCAGATCGAAGGGGTTCCGGGCCAGTTGCGCCAGAGCCGCCTCGGCCGTGTTGGCCGTGGTCACCCGGCAGTCCAGATCCGGCTCCAGGCTGCGCTGGAGCAGTTTGAGCATGTCCTGTTCGTCGTCGACGATGAGAATGGTGCGCTTCATCTTGCCTGCTCCTCATCCACCGGCAGCGTCACGGTAAAGGTCGATCCCTCCCCCGGGGTGCTCTCCACGCCGATGTCGCCGCCGTGGTTGCGCACGATCCCGTAGCTGACCGAAAGTCCCAGGCCCGTCCCCTGGCCGGTGGGCTTGGTGGTGAAAAACGGATCGAAAATCCGGATGAGATCCTGCTTCTGGATCCCGCAGCCGTCGTCGATGACCCGCACCTGGACCGCGTCCTGCCCCGGACTCAACCCGGTTTCGACGCGGATCGTACCGTGGCGGCCCACGGCGTGCCGGGCGTTCATGATCAGGTTCATCATCACCTGCCGGATCTTTTTTTCGTCCAGCAGCAGGGGGGGAATCTGCTGCCCGTAACGCCGCTCGATGGCCACGTCCTCCAGCCGGGCGTGCTGGGCGATGAACTGGACCACCTCGTCGATGATCAGGTGGATGTCGATGCGCCCCTTGACCGGCGGCGAACTGCGCGCGAAGTTGAGCAGGTCCTCGACGATGGCCTTGCAGTTGCGCACGTGCTTCTCGATGGTCTTGAGATCCTCGTAGCGTTCGCTGTCGCCCGCCTCCCGGCGCAGCAGCAGCTGGGTGTAGCCCAGAATGATGCCCAGCGGGTTGTTGATCTCGTGGGCGATGCCGGCCGAAAACTCGCCGATGGAGGCCAGCTTGTCGGTCTGGGCCAGCTGGCGCTCCATCTGGCGGCGCTGTTCGATGTCCTTGATGAGCAGGTGGACCGTGTCGCTGCCCGAGGCTGAACGGTCCAGACTGCCGCTCACAAGGGCCATGCGCTCGCTTCCATCGGGCCGTCTGAGCACCAGTTCGGCGTTGGTGACAAACCCGTTGGCGTCGATGACCCGGCCGATGTGGGCCCAGTCCCCGGGATCGGCCAGCAGTCCGCGGATATGGCTTCCCACGGGGGTCTGGCGCGGCCGTTCCGTACCGGCAAAGGCGCTGTAGCCGGCCGGATTCATGTCTAGAATGGTTCCATCCACCGTGGTCACCATCACGATGTCCCGCGACAGTTCGAAGATGCGGCGGTACTTGTGCTCCGAGCGGCTCAAGGCCTCGGTACGTTCGGTCACCAGCTCCTCGAGGTTCTGGTTGAGGTAGACCAGCTCCCGGCTGGCGGCCTGGATCTCGCGCTTGTCGGCCAGAATCTGCTGGTAGGCGGCCCAGACCCGCTCGAAGTAGAGGGTCACCGAGGCCACCAGGATGAACATGAGGGTGTTGATGGCCCCGCTGTACGGGTTGATGACCCGCCAGATCTCCCGATGATCCGTGAGCACCAGGACCTGCTTGAGGATGTGGCCGGCCGAACGGGACAGGGAGAATCCGGCCATTCCCAGGCAGACCCACCACAGATAGGTCCACAGGATCTCGTCCGGCGCGCGCCGCCGCAGTCGCGCCGCCATGGACAGACACAGAAAGGAGATCACGATCATCAGAAACGACCCCACCAGGTCGACCAGGATGATCGGAACGGCGTTGACGGTCATGAGACCTCGGGGGGGGCGTCCCCCGCCTTTGATTCGCGCAGCAGGCAGCGCAGGCCGAAATAAAGAAAGATCATGGCCGGCACGCACCACAGGTGGTCGAGCTTGACCACGTAGTAGAGGGGGGCCAGCAGCTCGTAGCCGGGCCGGGGCGCGAGAAAGAGGGTCAGCGGGTCAACCTGCTGGACCCCGATCAGGTCGGTCTGTTCGTCGAGCAGATGGACGATAAAGGCGTTCAGATTCCAGCAGATCAGCCCCACGGCCCCGTAGCGGATGTAGCGCCAGCCGCGGCGCACCGTCAGACCCCGGGCGCCGAGCCAGTAGGAGAGGGTCCCCATGGAGACGGCGAAAAAGAGATGGGCCATCTGGTGGACCACCAGCCCCTCGGGTTCGCCGTGGGTCTGGGTGGCCCAGGCCGGATCGCCAACGACCGTCACCAGGCCGGCCACGACAAGAGAGGTGGCAACGTGCAAGCGCATCACGACACCCTTTTCCGGGCGATGCCGCCGCCGGATTGGCCGGAGGTCTAAAGACGCGTGGGCGCCGGCGCGTCTTTCTCCGGGCGCCCGGCCGCATCCAGCTCTTTTTGGACCCTGGAAAAATAGGGCAGCCAGCGCCGCAGCCGCCCGAAAATCATGCGGCACAGGATGTACAGCGGAATGAAGACGAACGGGTAGCCGACCGTTTCGTTCAACAGGCGGTTCAGCGGCCAGGCCAGCAAAAAGCCGACCTCCGCAAAGCGGCCGTGCATCCAGGCCAAGGCGAAGGGAATGGGCCAGAGCATCCCGGCCGAATAGGCCGCCATGTTGAAAAAGTGCTTGCCCCAGGCCTCGTTGGCGTCCTTGTTGAGGGCCTTGTAGCCGGCGCGGTCTCCGGCCGCATGGGCCTGGAGGCTCAGGGCCTCCTTGTAGGCGATCTCCTTCTGGAGGGCCTGGATGTGGCGCCGGTTGAACCGGATGGCCGCGGAAAGGGTCAGCTCCCCGAGCACCACCGCGATCATCGCCACCCAGGCCGAGCCGATAAAGAAATTGACCAGCGGGTGACCGGTGAGCCGGTAGGGGGCGATGAGGACCGGATCGATCCAGATCAGAAATTGATTGAGCCAGGCATCCATGGGAGTGCGGTTCAAAACGGGTCGGGCGGAAACGGCCGGACCGTTCCCGCCCGGTTGCCCATCGATGGGGTCAGCCGATCATGCGGATGCCGAAGAAGCCCCGCAGCACGTAGTCGATGCCCACGTAGCAGGCCAGGATGATGAAAAAGTACTTCAGGCCCTTTTCCGGGATGTACTTGCCGGTGCGCGGCCCGATCATCGAACCGATGAAGACGCCCACCAGCTCGACGCCGATCATGAGCCAGTAGACCGTGACGCCCTTGATCATGTAGTTGAAGATCGACAGGACCATGCTGATGAGCACCGCCAGGGCCGAGGTGCCGGCCGCCACGAACATGGGCAGGCCCACCACGCTGGTGAGGAAGGGCACGTAGAGAAAACCGCCGCCCACGCCGATGAACGACGAGATGGCGCTGATGAAGAAACCGCCCACGAAGGCCCAGATGGGGCTGAAACCGAAGGTCTGGCCGAAAAAGGAGATCTCGATGCGCCCCAGGCCGAACTTGGTGGTCTCGACGCCCATGGAGGTGATGTCACCCTTTGACTTGATGGTCTTTTCAAAGGCCTGGGCCGCCGCCTTGGCCGCCTTCTTGGAGGACTGGCCCTTGGGGGTCTGCTCGTAGACCATGAAGCCGCCGATGATCAGCACGATCAGGCCGAAGTAGCCCTGGTACTGGGAGAACTTGATTTTGCCCATGGTGGTGTAGACCACGAGGAAGGCCGCCAGCAGGGAGCCGAGGCCCAGGGTGATGCCCAGAGGCACGATGAGCCGCTTTTGCTTGGCGTAGTTGCCTGCCGAAACCAGTGCCGAGAGCCCCACGAGCCACTGGTTGGAGACCCGGATGCTGTCGGTGATGAACTTGTTGAGCGAGGCGTCCTTGAAGGTCTTGGCGTAGGCCCCCAGCCCGAAGACCGAGATGTGCCCCACGCCGGCCATGATCCCGCCGAAGGCCCCGACGGTGGAAAAGACCCAACCGACCCAGATGGACCACAGCAGGGCCACCACCAGATTGATCTGCGGCCCGCCGGGAATCCCCAGGTACCCGGGCTCCGCACTGGGATCGATCTTGCCGTCCGCGGTGGCCTTGGCGATGGCGTCGGCCAGCGGGTCGGCCAGGGCCGTGCCGGAAAGGAGCACCGGGGCGACCACCAGGGTCAGAATCGTCAAGATGGCAAACCATTTACACCTGTTTCGTTTCATTTCCGCCTCCACCCTAAATGATTGAGAGTTGAAAAAGATAAAGGGAACGGCCCGCCCGTCGGCGGGCGGGTCCGAAAAAACGCCGTCGCGGGCGCACGAGGCCCTGGCGCCTCGGCGTCACGACCGCAGAAGCAAAACACATGCCACTTCGCCCTGAGCTCCCGGCCTCGGGCCGACCGCGGGGCCGGAGGGCCCATTTCCGATGCAATTCCCGGTAGATCTCCAAACAATCGGGCTTGACAAGAATCCGGCCACCTGCCAAATAGGGCCTTGCGAAGCGGCCAGCGTGCCATATTTTTGCTGCGCCCGAGGGCCGGCCGCCCAGAAGGACCGATTCTGGCCATGATTCCTGCGAGATGCAAGAGTTTTTTTGCTCCGGTGCAGTAATTAACACTCACCCCGCGTCCCGAAAGCCCTCCCCCGGCCCCCCGTCATCTGTCCTGGGCCGCAGTCCCCGGGATAAAGGGTTGCTGTTATTTTCGGTAGTTCCGGGTCTTTTTGGCGCGTACCCGCCGGGCGCCCTGAATCGCGGCACGGTTATTGCTTGATAACCACGGCCGAACGGTCCGAGGGGTCGGATCGCATGCAACGCTTTTTCGAATCGGAGGTAGGCGATGGACAAGGAGGTTTACAGCCTGTGCTTCATGTGCAGCATCCGCTGCCCCATCCAGATCAAGGTGCGCAACGGACAGGTGCAGTGGATCGAAGGCAATCCCCATGTACCGGGGATGGAGGGCAGTCTGTGCCCCCGGGGAGCGGCCGGCATCAACCTGCTCTATGACGACCAGCGGGTGCAAAGCCCGCTGATCCGCGTCGGCGAACGCGGCGCGGGCCAGTGGCGCAAGGCCACCTGGGACGAAGCCCTGGATTACGTGGCCGGCAAGCTGCGGACCGTCATCGACACCCACGGCGGCCACAGCGTGGTCCTGGGCGAACGCACCCAGCTGGCCACCCACGTGAGCAAGACCTTTCTAAAGGCCATCGGCTCGCCCAACCATTTCACCCACGACGCCCTGTGCAAGGGGAGCGTCAACACGGCCTGCCGCTCCCTGTTCGGCTACACCGACGCCCAGATGGCCATGGACTACAAGAACACCCGGCACATCGTGATCTACGGGCGCAACATCTTCGAGGCGGTCAGCGTCAAGGAGGTCAACAACCTCATGACGGCCCTGGAAAACGGCGCCAAGCTGACCTACATCGACCCGCGGGTGACCGTCACCGCCGCCAAGGCCCACCGCTACTGGATGATCCGGCCGGGCACGGACCTGGCCCTCAACTACGCACTGATTCACGTCGTGCTCAAGGAGCGCCTCTACGACCCGGCCTTCGTGGACCGATGGGTCCTGGGGCTCAACGAACTGCGCGACTTCGTGTCGGCCTACACCCCGGAGTGGGCCGAGGCCGAAACCGGGATCCCCGCCGACCAGATCGTCGCCCTGGCCCGGGAGGTCAGCCGCGACAAGCCGCGGACCATTTTCCACTTCGGCTACCGCGGGGCCAGCCATACCAACGAGATCTACCTGCGCCGCTCCATCATGATGCTCAACGCCCTGATGGGCAGCATCGAAACCCCGGGGGGGTTCTTCTTCAAGAAGGGACCCGGGGAAGTGGGGGGCAAGCCGGCGCGCAAGCTCACCGACCAGAAGATGCCCAAGCCGGAAGTGGTGCGCTTCGACAAGGTGGGCACCCCGGACTTCCCCCTGCCGGATCCGGCCCACGGGGCCGGCCAGATGCTGGCCGACGCCATCCTCAACGAGGACCCCTACCCCATCAAGGCCCTGTTCGCCTATCGCTTCGATCCGCTCATGTCCATCGCCGACACCAACCGGACCCGCAAGGCCCTGGACCGGCTGGACCTGATCGTGGCCATCGACATCAACTATTCGGACATCGCCTGGTACGCCGACGTGATCCTGCCCGAATCGCTCTACCTCGAGCGCACCGACTGCGTCCAGCAGGCCAACGGGCTCAAACCCCAGATCTTCCTGCGCCGCCAGGCCGTACCGCCGCGCTACGACACCCGCGAGGGGGCCATCGTCCTCAAGCAGATCGCCGAGCGGCTGGGGGTGGGCCAGTACTTCCCCTACCAGACCATGGACGAACTGGTGGCCTGGCAACTGGAGGGCACCGGGTTCACCCTGACCGACTTCGACAAGAAGGGGTTCGTGGCCTACGGCAAGGACCAGATCTTCTGGGATCGAGCCGACGGGCTCAAGTTCAAGACCCCTTCGGGCAAGATCGAGTTCAAGTCCGCGTTGCTGGAAAACGCCGGCTTCGAATCCTTTCCGCCCTATGCGCCCATGCCCGCCCCCCCCGGCCAGGACGCCTTCCGCCTGGTGGTGGGGCGCAACGCCCTGCACACCCATGTCTCGACCCAGAACGTGGCCTATCTCAATGAGATCTGTCCGGAAAACGTCGCCTGGATCCACAGCGACCGGGCCCGCAAACTGGGAATCAAGGATCGGGATACGGTGGAAATCACCTCCGCCGTCGGCAGCGGCCGGATGCAGGCCTACGTGTCGGAATTCATCCACCCCGAGGCCCTGTTCATCCTCCACGGGTTCGGCCATACCGCCGGCCGGGCGGCCCGTTCGTTCAACCGCGGGGTCAACGACAGCCTGCTCCAGGAAAACCTGTACGACAAGGTGGGCGGCAGCCCGGCTTATCACGACACCTTCGTCAGCGTCCGGCGGGTCTGAACCGCCCCCGGGCACCGGCCAAACGCCAGCGGAGAGGAGACATGAGCAAATACTACCTGTTCCAGGATACCAAGAAGTGCATCGGCTGCCACGCCTGCGAGGTCCAGTGCAAGTCCAACAAGAATCTGCCGGTGGGACCACGCCTGTGCCAGATCGTCACCGTGGGGCCCAGGTTCGTGGGCGGCCTGCCGCGCATGGGCTTCATCTTTATGCCCTGCTTTCACTGCGAAAACCCCTGGTGCGTGGCCGCCTGCCCCACCGGCGCCATGCAGAAACGGGCCAAGGACGGGATCGTCTTTGTCGACGAGCAGCTCTGCGTGGGCTGCAAGGCCTGCGTCTCTGCCTGCCCCTGGGGAGCGCCCCAGTGGAACCCGACCACCGGCAAGGTGGTCAAGTGCGACTACTGCATGGACCGCATCGACCAGGGCCTCAAGCCGGCCTGTGTCACGGTCTGCACCAGCCATTGCCTCAGCTTCGGCACCGTGGAGGAGCTGACCCCCATCCGGCGTGACCGGCATGCCAAGGCCGTCACCAGCCTGGAGCACACCGCCTTCTAGACGAACCGGACCGCGGTCCGCCCCGATGCCCGTCCCGGGCGCGGACCGCCCCTCGGCTGCCCACCGGTGCGCCCCGCCCGGCGGATCGGTTTTTCTCCTGGAGGATGATCATGGAACACGCCGCGTGCCCGGTCAACGCGACCCTGGTCGAACTGGCGGCCGCCGTGGAGGCCGGACGTCTGACCCTGCCGCGCAGCCGCCGTCTGGCCGAAGAGATTCTCGATCTGCTGCGAGACGTGGCCCAGGGACGCGCCGGCACCGACCACCTGGCGGCCCTGGACGCACTGGCCGAGGAATTGCGGCAGTCCGACGACAGCCCCGGCTGCCAGGCGGCCGCCGCCCTGGCGGGGGCGCTGCTGGCGGACCATCGCGAGGTGCTGGCGAGCCATATCCGCACCGGCAACTGCGCCGCGGGCGAATGTCTGCGCCTGGCCCCGGCGCCCTGCCAGATGGCCTGCCCGGCCGGAATCGACATCCCCACCTACATCACCCTGATCGGCGAGGGCCGCGACGACGAAGCCATCGCCGTCATCCGGCGCGACAACCCCTTTCCCTGGGTCTGCGGCCTGGTCTGCACCCGACCCTGCGAATTCATGTGCGTGCGCGGGCGCATCGACCAACCGGTGTCCATCAAGTTTCTCAAGGCCTTTGCCGCCGAAAAGGCCCTGTCGGACCGCCGCTACGTCAACCCGCCCCAGGCGGCCGACAAAGGCCAGCGGGTCTGCATCGTGGGGGCCGGTCCGGGGGGGATGACGGCCGCCTACTATCTGGCGCTGAAAGGCTACGGGGTCACCGTGCTGGAAGCGCTGCCCATGGCCGGCGGCATGATGATGGTCGGCATCCCCCGCTATCGGCTGCCCCGGGAGGTGATCGACCGGGAAGTGGCCATGCTCGAAGCGCTGGGCGTCCGGTTCCGCTTCAACACCCGCCTGGGCCGGGACGTCTCCCTGGAGCAGCTGCGCGCCGAAGGGTTCGACGCCTTCCTGTTCGCCATCGGCGCCCACAAATCCTTCAAGCTCAACATCCCCGGGGAGGACGACTACCCCCAGGTGATCGAGGCCATCGATTTTCTGCGCCGGGTGGCCCTGGGCGAACGGCACATGCCGGGTCGGCGCGTGGTGGTCATCGGCGGCGGCAACGTGGCCATCGACGCGGCGCGCACCAGCCTGCGCCTCGGCTCCGAGGAGGTGACCATCGCCTACCGGCGCACCCGCCACGAAATGCCCGCCGACGAGGAAGAGGTGGAGCAGGCCGAGGAGGAGGGGGTGCACTTCGCCTTTCTCACCGTTCCCGTGGCGGTTCAGGGCGCCGCCGGCAGGGTCACGGGCCTGCGGTGCCTGCGCGCCGAGATGGTGGAACGCCCCGGGAGCTCGCGCAAATCGCCGGTACCCATCGAAGGGAGCGATTTCGACCTGGAGGTGGACTCGGTGATTCCGGCCATCGGCCAGCGCATCGACATCGACTGTCTCAGCGGCGGGTGTGATCTGACCTGGACCCGGCGCAACACTATCGAGGTCAACCTGTCCACCATGGAAACCAGCGAACCGGGCATCTTCGCCGTGGGTGACGCCGTCACCGGTCCGGCCACGGTGGTGGAAGCCATCGGGGGCGGCAAGCGCGCCGCCGAGGCCATCGACCGCCACCTGCTGGGCATTCCCCAGCCCAAGCTTCCCCCGGTGCCGGTGCGCCGAGGCCGCTGCGCCCAGATCGAGGTGCCGGCCAGCACCAAGATGATCCTCAAAAAGCCGGAAATGCCCCTGCTCAACCTGGAACGGCGCCGCACCACCTTCCAGCAGGTGGAGCTGGGTTACTCGGAAAACTCGGTGCGCGAGGAGGCCCGCCGCTGCCTGCGCTGCGACATCTGCCTGCGCTGCGGGCGCTGCGTGGAGATCTGCCGCGACAAGATGCAGATCGACGCCCTGCAGCTGGGGTATTTTGACTTCGATCATCCGGTGACCACCGATTTCCGGCGCACCGAGGAGCGCTGCATCCTCTGCGGGGCCTGCGCCGCCAACTGCCCCACCGGGGCCATGCGCATTGAAGACCGCAACGGCGAGCGGATCCTGTCCATCTGCGGCACGGTCCTCAACCGTCAGCGGCTGGAGACCTGCCAGAGCTGCGGGGCGGTGATCGGTCCGGGACGCTACCTGGAATATGTTTGCCAGCGCACCGATCCGCACCTGCCTTCGCCCCTGGGGCGCAAGCTGTGCGATGCCTGCGCCCGGCGCGCCAAGGCCGCGCCCAGCGTGGATACCATGCCGGTCTGAGGCCAGGCGGGGACCTGAAAGCCAGAAAGGGATAGCCATGAATTTCCGAAGAGGCCAGAAAGTGGAGATCTACCAGCGTTCAGCGGACGAGATGTGGGCCCCCTACATGGACCGCTTCGTGGGCTGCCACGGGATCATCGTCGACCCGGACACGGCCATCAACGACCCGGACGCCCTGGTGGAGGTGAGCATCGACGGCCACGGCACCCATCGGCTGCCCCAGGACTGCCTGCGGCTCCTGGACGCCTAGAGGCCGGTCGAGAAGCGCCGGCGGCGGTCCGCGCCGCGGCATCAACCCTCAACATCCGGTACACGAAACCTTCCTGCCATGATCGCCATTACCGTTAACGGCAAGGTCCACGAGGTCGAACCCGAACAGAACCTGCTCTTCGCCCTGCGGCGGCTGGGCTATGACATCCCGGCGGTCTGCTACCACCCGGCCCTCAAGGACCCGGTGGCCGCCTGCCGCCTGTGCGCCGTGGAAGTGAGCACCGGCGGCCCCGAACGGGCCAGGATCCGCCTGGCCTGCGTTCTCAAGACCGAAGACGGCCTGGACATCAAGACCGACAGCGCCGGGGTCCACGACGCCCGCACCCGGGCCATGCAGCGGCTGCTTCAGGACGCCCCGGAATCCGAGCGCCTCCACCACCTGGCCACCCGCTACGGCCTGGAAACCGGGCCCCTGCCCGACGGCTGCATCCGCTGCCGGCTCTGCGAGCGGGTCTGCCGCGAGGTGGTCAAGGCCGAGGCCCTGCACTATGAAAAACGCGAGGACCGGTTCTACATCGTTCCCATCCCCGGGCGCTGCATCGGCTGCGGCACCTGCGCCAACATCTGCCCCACCGAGGCCATCCGGGTGGTGGACCGGGACGACTGGCGCACCATCACCATCCGCGACGAGACCATCGGCCGCCATCCCCTGGCCCACTGCGAGGCCTGCGGGCGCACCTTCGCCACCCCGCGCTTTCTGGACCACGTTCACGAGACCAGCGCCCCGCACCCGGACGTGAAAACCCATCACCAGTACTGCCCCACCTGCGCCAAGCTCTTTTCCGACCGGGCACTGGCCGCCATGCGCAGCCGCTAGGCGGGCCCCGGCCCGAAAAACCAGGGCCTTTCCCGTCGCCGCCGACGGGAAAGGCCCTCGCGTGTATCGAATCCCCGGCTTTCAGGCCGCCGCGACCGCTTCGGTGGCTTCCATGCGCCGCTGGCGCCGGCGCTGGACGACCCAGACCAGGGCCAGAAGCAGGCCCGCCGGGACGAACATGAGATGCTTGGGCGGGATGTCGGCCGGCACGTAGACGTGGAGAATCTCCTGGTCGAAGTCCATGCCGGCCTTTTCCGCCGGGCTGCCGAAGACGATGTTGTCCACGAACACGCGGTTATCTTGCACCCGGGTATCGATGCCGATGGCCAGCATCCGCTCGCGCGGCGTCGGCTCATCGCCCACCCGGAGCATCAGGCTCTTGGTGAAGGGCTTGCCCCGGGAGTCCTCGCCAGCCACCTCGATGCGCAGATGGCTGCCGGCGTCGGTCCGTTCGATGATCTGTTCCAGCTCGGTGGAATGGATCTCATCGAGCGGGGCGTAGATCCGGTCCCACCAGAACCCGGGCCGCAGCAGGGTGAAGGTCACCAGGAGCAGGGCCGCGGTTTCCCAGAGCCGGTTCCTGGTGAGAAAGTAGTTCTGGGTGGCGGCGGCGAAGACCAGCATGCCCACCACGGCCCCGCCCACCACGATGAGGAAATGGTACCAGGTGCCGATCCCGATCATCAGCAGCTCGTTGTTGAAGATAAAGATGAAGGGCAGCACCGCGGTGCGGATGTCGTAGCCGAAGCCCTGGATCCCGGTGCGGATGGGATCCCCGCCGGAAATGCCGGCCGCGGCGAAGGCCGCCAGCCCCACCGGGGGCGTGTCGTCGGCCAGGATCCCGAAAAAGAAGACGAACAGATGGGCCGCCACCAGGGGCACCAGCAGGCCCGACTTGGCCCCCAGGTCCACGATCACCGGGGCCATGAGGGTCGAGACCACGATGTAGTTGGCCGTGGTGGGCAGCCCCATGCCCAACAGCAGGCTGATCACGGCGGTAAACAGCAGGATCAGCAGCAGGTTGCCGCCGGAGATGAACTCGACGAACTCGGTCATCACCAGGCCGATCCCGGTCAAGGTCACCGTGCCCACCACCACCCCGGCAGCCGCCGTGGCCACGCCGATGCCGATCATGTTGCGGGCCCCGCCCACCATGGCGACGACCAGGTCCACGAACCCCTGGCGGGCCATGCACTGGGGCTCCCGGCTCCTGCGGAAATACCCCTTGAGGGGCCGCTGGGTCACCACGATGACGATGAGCAGCATGGTGGCCCAGTAGGCCGAAAGGGACGGTGAAAGCCGTTCCACCACCAGGCACCAGATGAGCACCACCAGGGGGAGCAGAAAGTAGTAGCCGGTCTTCAAGGTGGGCAGCAGCCGGGGCAGCCGCTCGATCTCCAGGGTGGTCTCCAACTCGGGCACCGTGCAGGCCAGGCGCAGCAGCAGGATGTAGGCCACCGCCAGGATGGCGCCCACGATGTAGATGGCCGCGTCCGGGGCCACCACCTTGATCCAGCCGATGCCGTAGTAGGTGGCGGCCGTCAGGGCCGCCATGAGCAGAAAGCCGGTGACGAAGGCCAGGATCTTGCCGGCCAGCGTGCCGGTGCGGGTCCGCTTCAGCCCTTTGAGCCCCATCTTGCAGGCTTCCAGGTGCACGATGTAGAAAAGGGCGATGTAGGAGATGACGGCCGGCAAAAAGGCGTGCTTGATCACCTGGATGTAGGAAATCCCCACGTATTCCACCATCAGAAAGGCCGCGGCCCCCATCACCGGGGGCATGAGTTGGCCGTTGGTGGAACAGGCCACCTCCACGGCCCCGGCCTTTTCCGGCGGGAAACCCACCTTCTTCATCAGGGGGATGGTGAAGGTGCCGGTGGTGACCACGTTGGCGATGGACGAACCCGAGACGATCCCGGTGAGCCCCGAGGCCACCACCGCCGCCTTGGCCGGCCCGCCGCGCATGTACCCCAGCCCGGCGAAAGCCGCCCGGATGAAGTAGTTGCCCGCCCCGGCCTGTTCCAGCAGGGCCCCGAAGAGCACGAACATGAAGACCATCTCGGTGGAGACCCCCACCGCCACCCCGAAGACCCCCTCGGTGGACAGCCAGTAGTGGCTCATCCCCTTGGAGAGGCTGGCCCCCTTGTGGGCGATGACGTCCGGCATGTAGGCGCCGAAAAAGGTGTAGATCATGAAAACGGCCGCCACCACCATCAGAGGTGGGCCCAGGGCGCGGCGGGTGGCCTCAAGCAGCAGGATCAGGCCGGCGACGCCCACCACCAGATCGAGTTGGGTCGGGTTGCCCGGTCGCGCCGAGAGATCCTCGTAGAACAGAAACAGGTAGGCCGCGCAAAAGGCCGCCACCAGCCCCGCTGTCCAGTCCTGGATCGGAATGTAGTGCCGGGGAGAGGTCTTCTTGAAGGTGGGGTAGGCCGTGTACGCCAGAAAGATGGCAAAGGCCAGATGGATGGCGCGGGCTTCGGTGGAGTTGAAGATTCCGAAGTTGACGATGAACGGCAGGGGCGAGGCGTACCAGAGCTGGAACAAGGTCCAGGCCAGGGGCACGAAAAAGAGCGTGTAACGGGGAACCGCTCCGGTGGGCCTGCGGGCCCCGGTTTCGGTCTGGGCCACCAGTTCCCGGGCCGTCTCCACCGACGGCGCACTCGCGGGCGCTTGGGTCATGGGAAGGATCCTTTGTATGGGGGAGCGGAACCGCCGCGGCCAGGGGCCCATGGGGTGTCTGCCGCGATCCGGCGGCGGGGCATCACCGGGCAGGACCGATCCGCTGGCATCTCCGGGCAATGGACGGCGGACAGCGGCCCGCGGGGGGCCGCTGTCCGGCTAAAGACATGAAGGGCCTTACATCAGGCCGGCCTCCTTGTAGTACTTCACGGCGCCGTCGTGCAGCGGGGCGGAAAGGCCGTCCTTGACCATCTCCTCTTTCTTTAGGACGGCAAAGGCGGGATGCAGCTTCTTGAATTCGTCAAAATTCTCGAAGATCGCCTTGACCACGTTATAGATGACATCCGCGGGCACCTTGGCCGAAGAGACGAAGGTGGCGCCCACGCCGAAGGTCTTGGTGTCGACGTCGGTGCCCTGGTACATCCCGGCCGGAACGGTGGCATAGCGGTAGTAGGGGTTTTCCTTGACCAGCTTGTCCACCTCGGGTCCGGAGACATCCACCAGGACCACCTCGCAGGAGGCGGCCGCCTCCTGGATGTTGCCGGTGGGATGGCCCACGGTGTAGACAAAGGCGTCGATCTTGTTGTCGCACAGCGCCTTGGAGTGTTCATCGGGCTTGAGCTCGGAGGCCAGCTTGAAGGTCTCCTTGGTCCAGCCAAGGGCCTTCATCAACTCCTCCATGGTGCCGCGCTGGCCTGATCCGGGGTTGCCGATGTTGACCCGCTTGTCTTTCAGATCGGTGAAGGTCTTGACGCCGGCATCGGCCCGGGCCACCACGGTGAAGGGTTCCGGGTGCACCGAGAACAGGGCCCGCAGGTCCTTGTCGGGCCCCTGATCCTTGAAGCCGGAGGTGCCGTTGTAGGAATGGTACTGCCAGTCGGACTGGACCACGCCCATGTCGAGTTCCCCGGTGCGGATGGCGTTGAGGTTGTACACCGATCCGCCGGTGCTTTCCACCGAGCAGCGGATCCCGTGTTCGGCCCGGCTCTTGTTCACCAGGCGGCAGATGGCCCCGCCGGTGGGATAGTAGACCCCGGTGACCCCGCCGGTGCCGATGGTGACGAATTTCTGCTGGGCCTGAACCGGGGCCGCCGGAGCGCCGAAAAGTACCAGCGCGAACGCCAATGCCGTTACGATGACCAATCCTTTTTTCATACCGACCTCCTTTAGAGTTGTGTTGGGGTTCGTCGAACGGTTTCCCGAACGAAGATGAAGTGTCCGTCGACGCACGCCGCCAGAATCCGGCACGCACCGAACACGAACCGCGGGGGTCTGAAGCTGCCATTTGCAAAAATTGAATGGGCTTCGTCGATTGGGGTAGTTATCAAACATGGCCGCATCTGGCAACCGCTCTTACACGTCTTTCCGTTTCAGGATGATACGCGCATCCACGACACTCAGGCCCTTTTCGTGGACGATGACCGGATTAAGGTCCATCTCCACGATCTCGGGGTAGGCTTCCACCAGCTCAGAGCACAGCAGCAGCAGGCTGACCAGGGCCTTCTGGTCGCAGGGCGGGTTGCCGCGCACCCCGTCGAGAATGGCCGCCGCCTGGATCGCGCCGATCATCTTGCGGGCCGTGGCGCGGTTGATGGGCAAGACCCGGAAGACCACGTCCTTGAGCACCTCCACCATGATCCCCCCCAGGCCGAACATGATCACCGGGCCGAACTGGTCGTCGATCTTGGTGCCGATGATCACCTCGGTCCCGGCCGATGCCATGGGAGAGACCAGCACCCCGCGCAGGTCGGCCCGGGGGTCGAAGCGCCTGGCGTTTTTCAGGATGGCGGCAAAGGCCTGGCGCACCTGCTTTTCGGTCTTGAGGCCCACCATGACCCCTCCGGCGTCGCTCTTGTGGAGAATGTCCGGCGAGACGATCTTGAGCACCACCGGCAGGCCCATCTCACGGGCCAAAGCGGCCGCCTCGTCGGCCGTGGCGGCCACCCGGTCCTTTGAGGCGGCGGCCCCGTGCAGTTCCAGGAGCCGCTTGGCCTCGGGTTCCAGCAGGGCCTGGCGACCGTCGGCCAGGGCCCCGGAGATGAGGTCCCGGCCTTCGGGCTGGGCCTTGGCCCCCCACTGCAGGGTGAAATCCACCTTGGTGCGGTAAGACTTCAGGTAGCGGCCGTACTCGGCCAGGGCCCCGATGCACTTGCAGGCCACGTCCAGCGAATCGTAAACGGAGATGTCGTAGTAGCGGCACAGATCCAGCGCGTGGGGCTTTTCCGAGGCAAACAGGCTGTGGATGACGATGGGCTTGTTGTACTTCTTGACCATCTTGCCCATCTGATGGGCCGCGTCCTCCTCCTTCATGGCCAGGCTTTCGGCGAAGCGGATCCCGTAGCCGCCGAAGAGGCCCACCAGGAGCAGGCCGCCCACGTTGGGGTCCTGGAGGATGATGCGGGCGCAGTCGGCAAAAAGAGACGGATCCGCATCAGTGCCTCCGGCCACGTCCACCGGGTTGGGCACCGAGGCCGCCGAGGGCAGAATGGCCCGCAGCTTCTTCTGGGTGCCTTCGGTGAGCCGGGGGATCTCCACCCCCAGATCGGTGAGCAGGTCGGCGGCGATGGTGGCATGCCCGCCCCCGTCGGCCAGGATCGCCACCTGGTTGCTCCGGATGGGCGGCAGGCTCGAGAGGGTCTCGGCCACCGGAAAAAGCTGGTCGGACCTCTCGATCCAGATGATCCCGGCGCGGCGAAAGGCCGTGCGGGACACCTCGCTCATCCCGGCCAGGGCCCCGGTATGGGACCCGGCCGAACGCTTGCCGGTGGCCGAACGGCCGCTTTTTAAGAGCACCACCGGCTTTTCCAGGGTGGTCTTGTAGGCCTGCTGGAGAAACGCGCGGCCCTGGCGCATCCCCTCGACGTACATCAGGATGGCCCGGGTGTCGGGATCCTGGCGGAAGAACTCCAGGTATTCGTGAAACTTGACGTCCGCCTCGTTGCCCACCCCCACGTAGTAGGAAAACCCCTTGCGACTCTTGAGCTTGGCCTCGGTGATCAGGGTCAGGGCCATGTTGCCGCTCTGGGAAAGCAGGGCGATGTTCCCCTTGGGCGCGTCGCGCATCCCCACCAGGTTGAGACCCCGGTGCAGGTTCATCATCCCCGAGGTGTTGGGGCCGATGAGCCGGATCTGGTTGGCCCGGGCCGTTTCCACCATCAGGTCCTCCAGGCGCCGCCCTTCGGCGCCGGTCTCGCCGAAACCGCCGGCGATGACCACCGCCCCGCTTACCCCCTTGCGGCCGCATTCTTCCAGCAGTTTGGGGATCGACTTGGCTGGGGTGGTGATCAGGGCCAGGTCCACCGGGTCTTCGATGGCCGAGATGCTCGGGTAACAGCGCAGCCCCAGAACGCTGTCCTCCTTGGGATTGACGGGATAGATGCGCCCCCCGTACTTCTCCTGCAGCAGGATGCGAATGGCCTGATAGCCGCGTTTGGTCACGTTGCGCGAGGCCCCCACGATGGCCACCGATTCGGCCTTGAGCACCTTGTCCAGAGTCATGATGGATCTCCCTCCCCGGCGGTTTTGGCGAAGAGCCAAAGGGTTTTCGGTTCTCTATTGGTCTTGCTGCTTGCGGTCTTCGAATTGGGCCAGCGAGGCCTGGCGCTCCTTGGTGGACACGCAGGCCAGGCAGGCCTCCACCTCGTAGTCCATCAGGGCCTCCATGCTCACCTCGCCCCGGGCCATGAGCAGTCCCTTTTTGATCATGGCGATGGAAAAAGCCGAGTTGGCCGCGATCTTGGCCGCCAGCGCCAGGCACGCGTCCATCAGTTGATCCAGCGGCACGCTGCGGTTGACCAGGCCGATGCGCTCGGCCTCCTGGCCGGAAATGTACTCGCCGGTAAAGAGCAGTTCGCGGGCCCGGGCCGGGCCGATCAGGTCCTGGACCAGACGCATGGCGCCGCCGGTGACCGAGGACGTCACCTTGGCCTCGGGCGATCCGATCTGGGCCTCGTCGGCGGCGATGCGCAGGTCGCAGGCCAGGGCCAGCTCGTAGCCCGAGCCCAGGGCGTAACCGTTGATGGCGGCAATGGTGGGCTTCTCGAAACGGATCAGGCGCCGGGTGGCCTCCTGGAGCTCGACCAGGTAGTCGCGGTAGGCCTCGATGCTGCGGGTCTTGGACTCCTTGAGGTCCGCACCGGTGGAAAAGGCCCGTCCCTCGCCGGTGATGATCAACACCCGCATCTCCGGATCAGCGCGCACGTCCTCCATGGCGGCCTGCATGTCGAGCCAGAGCTGCTTGTTCATGGCGTTGAGCACCTTGGGACGGTTGAGCTTGATCAGGGCAATGGGCGCCCGCTTTTCAAAAATGATGCATTCGTAGGCCATCAGTCGCCTCCTGGGCCGCTGAACGGCGGCCGGCATATAAGTGTTGACTTAAATTTTGAGATTCCATCAGTGTGGCACAGAACCGGACCCATGACAACCCTTCAGGGCAGGCGGCAGGGATTCGCAAACGGTTCTGGGCCGAGCGGCCGGCGGCTCAATCCGCCCCGGGGGCGCCCCCGCCCGCTTCTGCCGGAGGCTCGGCGCGCGGATCGATGACCATGGCCACCGGAGAGGTGCTTTTCATGGGCATGAAGACCCCCTGCTCGGCCACGGGAACGATGGCCACCGCTTCGAGGGTCCGCAGCCAGGCGGCCAGCACCGCGTAGCCCCCCGCCACCAGGGCGGTGTAGGCGAACAGGCCGTGGGGGCCGAAGCTCATGGCGGCGGCCGCCAGGACCGGGCCGATGCTAGCGCCGACCCCGTAGCTGAACAGGAGCCCGGAGCTGACGGCCACCACCTCGGCCGGTGCGAAGAGATCGTGGCCCCGGGCCACGGCCACCGGATAGAGGGTGAAGCCGATCCCCCCGTACAGGGCCATGGCCGTCAGGAGGGCGGCGAAGGAGGCGCGGGTGGCCAACAGGACCACCAGACTCAGAATGGCGATCAGAGCGGCCAGGACCGGCAGCACGAGGGTGCGGTCGAAGCGGTCGGAAACCGTCCCCACGGGCCACTGGAGGGTCAGGCCGCCCAGGACCCCGGCCCCCATGAGAAGGGAAATCTGGGAGACATTCAGGCCGATGGCGTGACCGAAAACCGGGCCCAGGGCGTAGAACCCGCTGTTGAGCAGACCGGCGGTCAGGCAGCCGAGCATCCCCAGGGGGGTCTTGCGCAGCAGTTCGCGCAGGGTCAGACGGCTGGACGCCGGCATGGTGGGCGAGATGGCGCTGGTGACCGAAACCGGAACCGTGCAAAGGGCCAGCAGGATCCCGGCCAGGAAAAAAAGGCCCTCGCCCCGCGGATCACCTAGGTTGAGCAGGAACTGGCCGATGCCGATGCCCAGATAGGAGAGCACCATGTAGATGGAAAAGACCCTTCCCCGAGCCTCGGGGGCGGTGCACTCGTTGAGCCAGCTCTCGATGACCATGAACAGTCCGATATTGGACATCCCCGTCACCAGCCGCAGAACTCCCCAGCCCGGCGCCGAGAAGTGGATCCCGTGGAGCATCACCGTGGCGGTGGTGACCGCCGCCAGGGCGGCGAAGGCGCGGATATGGCCCACCCGCCGGACCAGCCGGGGACAGGAGAGAGAACCGGCCACCAGCCCCAGGTAGTAGGCGGCCTGGACCATCCCCGTGGCCAGGGGGGAAAAACCGGCCATGGTCATGCGCAGGCTCAGAAAGGTGCCCAGCAGCCCCATGCCCATGAGCAGGGAAAAAACGGCCGTGTAGAGAGCCAGAAAGGAGGACAGGGTGGCAAACATGGCCTGCCAGTGTGCGCAATTTTTTGCCGGCTGTAAAGCGCAACCGTCAGGCCCGCACGGCCTCGTCAACACCTTGCGATCCTCCCGGCGAGGGGTTTGTTCCGGTTTAGCCGCCCGCCGCGCCGGTGTCCTGGAGGGCCGATCCCTCGTCGTCAACACCCCGGGAGGACACCACCGCGCGCCCCATGGGCCGTGGCGCCGACTTTCACCGGTCCCTGTCCCTCCCGAGCCCCGGGCTTGACTTGCCCCGGGGGGTGGTTAAAGTTTCCGCCAACGATCTCAACGGTTCATTTTTACAGGGTATTTGAGGAGAATACGCGCTGACGGCGAGTGGCACAACGGATCCTGAAACATTGCACAGGAGGTGGCGTCATGATCTATCGACCCTTATGGAGCGTACCGCGCTGGGCGGGCACCGATGTCCTGGACGAACTCAACCGCATGCAGCAGTTCATGGGGCGCTTGACCGATGCCTTCCAGACCCGCGGGGGCGCCCGCCCCGCGGCGTGGGCCGGGGTCTTTCCGGCCGTCAATCTTTCCGAGGACCAGGACGGGTACTTTGTCCGGGCCGAATTGCCGGGGGTGAACGCCGATGATCTCGACATCCGGGTCGAGGGGCGCCACCTGACCATCGCCGGCCAGCGCACCATCGCCATGGAGGGCGACAAGGTGTGCTACCATCGGCGGGAGCGTGAAGGGGGAAAATTCTCCCGGGTGCTGGGCCTTCCGGGAGACATTGACGCCGAAAAGGTCACGGCGCGTCTGGTGAACGGAATCCTGACGGTTCAGGTGCCCAAGGCCGCCACGGCCAGACCGCGCCAGATCAGCGTCCAGTAAGCTTGGAAAGGAGGAATCGGGCCATGGCGGACACCAAGGAACTACAGGCCAGGAACAAACAGGAAGTCAGCCCCGAGGCGGAGCAGACCCGCCCCGGCAGAATCTTCACCCCGGAGGTGGACATCTGCGAGAACGACGCCGAAATCCGCCTGCTGGCGGACATGCCGGGAGTAGCCCCCGAAGACCTGACCATCGACCTGAAGGATGACACCCTGACCCTCAGCGGCGACGTCAAGCCGCTGCAGGCCGAAGGGGAGACCCCCCTGCTGGTGGAGTTCGAGGTGGGGCGCTTCCAGCGCCAGTTTTCCCTGGCCGAAACCATCGACCAGAACCGCATCACGGCCAGCCTCAGGGATGGGGTTCTCCACCTCACCCTGCCCAAGCATGCCAGGGCCACGTCCCGCCGGATCAGTGTATCCGGTGCCTGAAGGGGTCAGGCGGGGCCTACTGGCCAGCGCCTGGGCCGATGCCAAGACCCCAACAAAAAACGCTCGCCCAAACGGCGAGCGTTTTTTTCGGGCCGCGCCGAAGCGCTACTTGCCGCCGCGCTTGGAGGCCTTGAGCGGGTTGACCTTTTGCTTGTTTTCCACCACCGCGGCGGTGACATGGGTGGCCATGTTGCACTGGCCCCGCTGCCATTTGAGTGCCGGCTCCGGGCAGGCGACGCAGTACCAGCCGGTGGAAAATTCCACCGTGCGGCCGCACCCCTGGCACTGCTCCACGATGGTATGGCAGCTTCCGCCGTTGTAAGAACATCCGGACGCCTTCATGAACGGGCAATCCACTCCGGGACGAATCGTCGTGCAAATCATGGCTACCACCTCCCCTCTTGCCGAGGTCGATCAAATAGAAAAAAGGCCGGACATGACCGGTCACGGCCTTGGTTCAAGGTCCTGGATTTCCGTGCGGCGCCCATATACCGGGTCGGAGAGGCCCTTGTCAACCCCCAAACGCCATTTTTTCTGCCGGCCACTTGCACTTTCCGGGCCATGCGACTATCTTGAAGGCCGTTTTGCCTGAGGGCCGCCAGATCGGATCCGAAGGCGGACCGGTTTTCCGGCGCGGCCCACAACCCCAAGACGCCCCGCGGCGGATCCGCGCCGGTGGCGGCGGCCCCGCCCTGAGTTGGGCCCACGCCCGGCGCGCGCCGAGGGCAAGGAATCCGGCAAGACCCGCATGGATATCATCGAAGAAGCGCGCAATGTTTTGAAAATCGAGGCCGAGGGAATCCTGGGCCTCATCGATCGCATCGGCCAGGGGTTCACCGCACTGGTCGAAATGGTTCTGCACAGCCCGGGACGCGTCATCGTGGCGGGCATCGGCAAGAGCGGCATCGTGGCCCGCAAGATCGTGGCCACCCTCAACTCCACCGGCACCCGGGCCCTTTTTCTACACCCGGTGGAGGCCATGCACGGCGACCTGGGGATGGTGGGGGCCGACGACGTCTTGCTGGCCCTGTCCAACAGCGGCGAGACCGACGAGCTGAATTTACTGCTGCCCAGCATCCGCGCCATGGGGTGCCGCATCGTGGCCTTCACCGGCAACCCCCGCTCGACCCTGGCCCGCAACAGCGATCTGGTCATCGACACCGGCGTCGCCCGGGAAGCCTGCTCCCTGGGGCTGGCGCCCACCGCCTCCACCGCGGCCCAACTGGCCATGGGCGACGCCCTGGCCGTCACCCTGACCCGCTGCAAGCATCTCAAGGCGGCTGATTTCCGGCGCCTGCATCCGGGCGGAAGCCTGGGACAGCGCCTGTCGGCGTCGGTGGGGGATATCATGCTCGGCGGCAGCGCCCTGCCCCTGGTGCCAGCCGGCACCCCCCTGCTGGAGGCCGTGGTCCAGATCGACCGCATCAGCCTGGGGGCCGTATTCGTCGTGGGACCGGATCAAACCCTGGCCGGCATCATCACCGACGGGGACATCCGTCGCGCCGTGGCCCGCCGCCAGCCCCTGGGGGACCTGAGGGTCGACGACCTGATGACCCCCGATCCGCTCACCATCGGTCCCGAGGCGGCGGCCTACGACGCCTTGAATCTGATGGAAGCCCGGCAGATCACCATCCTGCCCATCACCGGACCCAAGCGCCAGGTGGTGGGCATTTTGCACCTTCACGATATTCTGGGCAAAGGGGCCTTCAAGTTCAACGGCACCCTGGCCTGAAGAAGATGGACGCCATGACAATGCCCGACCCCTTATGCGTATGTGCCAAGGAAACCGACATGGATCTGGACTTCACCCACCTGGAATCCGAGGATACCCGAATCCTGTCCCTGGGACCGGCCAAGGTCGCCTCCCCCCTGCGCGAACGGCCCGACAGTAACGGGCTCTATTTCGTCAGCGACCGGGATCGGGCCCTCATCGACGTCGATCCCGAGCGGGTCCAGAGGCGCATCATGGCGGGGCAGGCACCGCCGGCCTTCGAGATGGCCGGACCGCGCGAAGCCATCTACTTCGATCCGAGCAAGTTGCGCTGCGCCATGGTCACCTGCGGTGGCCTCTGCCCGGGCCTCAACGACATCATCCGCGCCATCGTGCTCGAACTCTACTACCACTACGGAGTCCACAAGATCTACGGGATCCGCTACGGCCTGCAGGGCTTCATTCCCAAGTACGGCCACGACCTGCTGGATCTGACCCCCCAGGCGGTGACGCACATCCTCGACGTGGGCGGCTCGATTCTGGGCTCCTCGCGCGGCCCCCAGGACATGGACGAGATCGTCGACAGCCTGGAGCGGATGAACATCGGGCTGCTCTTCATGATCGGCGGCGACGGCACCCTCATGGCGGCCGCGCGCATCGCCGACACCATCGCCGAACGCGGGCTGAAGATCGCCGTGGTAGGGATTCCCAAGACCATCGACAACGACATCTTCATGGTGGCGCGCAGCTTCGGCTTCGACACGGCCGTGGACATCGCCACCCAGGCCATCGAGGCGGCCCACAACGAGGCCCAGGGCTATCCCAACGGGATTGGTCTGATCAAGCTCATGGGGCGCCACAGCGGCTTTATCGCCGCCACCGCCGCCCTGGCCCAGCAGGATGTCAACTTCGCCCTGATCCCCGAGGTCGACTTCGACCTGGAAGGACCCAGGGGGCTTCTGGCCACCCTCGAAAAACGCCTGGCCCAGCGCAGCCACGCGGTCATCGTGGTGGCCGAAGGCGCCGGCCAGAAGTTCTTCACCCCGGAAAGAGCCGAATACGACGCCTCGGGGAACCTGCGCCTGAACGACATCGGCCTTTTCCTCAAGGACGAGATCACCCGCTATTTCAAAGGCCGGGGGGTGGACATCGCCCTGAAGTACATCGATCCGAGCTACATGATCCGCAGTCTTCCGGCCAACGCCAACGACAGCGTCTTTTGCGGCTTTCTGGGCCGCGACGCCGTGCATGCCGGCATGGCCGGCAAGACCCGGCTGATCATCAGCAACTGGAACAACCACTTTGTGCACGTGCCCATGGCCCTGTCGTCCGGCAAGCGCAAGAAGGTCAATCCCCACGGCAAGCTGTGGCGCACCGTGCTGGAATCCACCGGCCAGGGGAGGCTGTGCAACGTGGATTAGGGGGGCAGGAGCCCGGCGATGACCGCCGCATGACGGGCCGCGGCGCCCCGGTTGGCGATGAGCACGGCCCGGCCCGATCGCCCTGCGGCCCGCGCCCGATCCGGCGCTTCCAGCAGGCCAAGGAGGGTCCGGGCCAGATGGTCCCCGTCGGCCACTTCGAACACCGCGCCGGCGGCGGCCAGCAAGTCGGTGGCGGCCCGAAAATCATCCATGTGCGGTCCGCAGACCACCGGTTTGCCCCAGGCCACCGCCTCGAGCAGGTTCTGGCCTCCCCGGGGCACCAGGCTCCCCCCGCAAAAGACCACGTCGGCCAGACCGTATAGATGCTTCAGCTCGCCGATGGTGTCCAGCACCACCACCGGTGCCTGGCGCACCGGCCCCCCCTCGGCCAGGTCGGTGCGCCGCTGGCAGGCCAGTCCGTGCCGCTGCGCCTCGGCCAGCACCGCCCCCGTCCGCTTCAGGTGTCGTGGCGCCACCACCATGACCGCATCGGTGAAAATCCGGCGGATCCGGCAGAAGGCCGCCAGGACCGGCCGCGCCTCGCCCTGGCGGATGCTGCCCGCCACGATAACCGGGCCGCTGCCGGTCAGGTTCAGGCAGCGCCCCAGGGCCGCCGCCGCATCGGGTCCGGGTGGATCCTGGGCCAGGTCGAACTTGGCGTTGCCGTTGACCACGACCCGCGCCGCCGGCGCCCCCAGGCGCTCGAGACGGACGGCGTCTTCGGCGCCGATCACGCTCAGGGCCGCCATGTTTCCGAGAACCGCGGCCGTCAGCCCCTGAATGTGCCGGTAGCGCCGAATCGACCGGGAGGAGATGCGCCCGTTGACCAGGGCGGTGGGGAGATCGGAAGAGCGTCGTGTAGGGAAAGAGTGTAGATCTCGGT
>CALJLV010000242.1 GCA_937982505.1 uncultured Desulfobacteraceae bacterium
TGACGTGACTGGAGTTCAGACGTGTGCTCTTCCGATCTCCGACCTGCTGGTGGAGCTGGCCCAGTTCCGCTTCCGGGAGGCGGACATCGCCTATCTTGACGCAACCGGGCTGTTTCCCCGCGCCTTTCTCGATTCTCTGCCCGCGATGCGCTTTAGCGGCACGGTGCGGGCCATGCCCGAGGGAACGGTCTTTTTCCCGGACGAGCCCATCCTCGAAATCACGGCCCCCATCCTCGAGGCCCAGCTTCTGGAGACCTTCGCCCTCAACGTCCTGGGCACCGAAACCCTGATGGCCACCAAGGCGGCGCGCTGCGTGCACGCGGCCGGGGGCAGGCCCCTGGTCGATTTCGCCCTGCGCCGCACCCAGGGCACGGATGCGGGGATGAAGTTCGCCCGGGCCAGCCACATCGCCGGGTTCGCGGCCACCAGCAACGTGCTGGCCGGACGGACTTACGGAATCCCGGTTTCAGGGACCATGGCCCACTCCTTCGTCACCGCCTTCGACAGCCAGGAGGCCGCCTTCCGGGCCTACGCCGAGGTTTTCCCGGACACCTCCACATTTTTGATCGACACTTACGACACCCTCGCGGGAGCCCGCGCCGCGGCCCGGGTGGGCCGGGAGATGGCGGCCCGCGGCCGCCGGCTGCGCGGGGTGCGCCTGGACAGCGGGGACATGGCAGCCCTGAGCCGGGAGGTGCGCGCCATCCTGGATGCCGAGGGGCTGGCGAATGTCAAGATTTTTGCCAGCAGCGGGTTCGACGAATTCAAGATCGCCGAAACCCTCGCCGCCGGGGCGGCCATCGACGGGTTCGGGGTCGGCACCCACGCCGGGGTGTCGGCGGACATGCCGTTTCTGGACATCGTCTACAAGCTGGTCCACTTCGCCGGCCGGCCGATCCGCAAGTTCTCCCCTGGCAAGACCACCCTGGCCGGGGCCAAACAGGTCTTCCGGCGCAGCGACGACCGGGGCTGTTTTGTGGAAGATGTCATCGGCACGGCCGACGAGGTTCTCCCGGATGCCGCCCCGCTCCTGGAGACCGTGATGCGCGGCGGGCGGGTCGCCGCGCAGCCGCCCGACCTGAAGGCCATCCGCGAGCGCTGCCGCCGCCAACTGTCCCTGCTGGACGACCGTTTCAAGGACATCCGCGTCCCGGCCGCCTATCCGGTATCGGTCAGCCCGGCCCTGGAGGCGCTGCAACGCATGACGACCTGAAGGAAAACCGCCTTCACCAGAGCCCCCAAACCCGCCGCTTTTCCGTTGAAAACAGCGCTTCGATCACTACCTTCGGGCGATTCAAATCCTGCGACAGTCCGTGAGGGCATTCGGGGTGGGAGCGGATGGCATCCGCGACTAGAAGCGGTTCGCGGCGGCCGAAATCGCGGTTGAAAACCGCTCCCACAGGAGCTCTGGGCTCTCGGCTGTGGAAAAGGCCGTGCTGTTTGGAAAACGGACCCCAGGGATTTATGTGCGGCAGCGTCTCAGGACGCGGCGCACCCGGGGGGCGTTGTTGGCCAGAAAGATCGTCAATCCCTCCAGGGCCTCTTCCTCGAGGGCAAACCCGTGGGCCTCGATCAATTCGGCCAGTTCGCCCGCGGCGTCCAGGACGCGATCGTAAGCATCCGAATCTGTCTTAGAAACAGACGGCATAGGCGTCACTTGGGACGGGTCCGGGCCGCATTCGCAACCCGGACGGCCCCGTGAAAGCCCCCTTGGGGTCAGGGCAGAACCGCCGGCGGCTCAGCTCGGCTCACTCTTGGCCGGTCCCCGGCCGGCCCTGGGACCGGACTTGGCCCGGGGCTGGACCGGGGCCTCGCCGGAGGCCTTGTCCGTCGCCGTGGCCAGCGCCGCCACCGGCTTGACGCCCTTGAGAATCCTGGTCACCCGGGGGCCGTTTTCGGCCAGAAAAACGCCGATGGCATCCACGACCGCCGGCTCGATGGGCGGATCGAGTTCGGCCGCCTTGATCAGGCCGGCGAGCTGCTCGGCGGCCTCGAGCATCCGGTCCCAGGCTTCGGCCTTTTTCTTGTCGGTAAAGACCTTGTCGAGTTCGACCCCGTTGCGCACCACAATGTAGCGGGTAATGACGGCCATGGACGACTCTCTCCTTTCACAGGCTTCAGGGCATCAAGCGACCCCGGGCGCCGGTTGCCGGTGCCATCAGTTCGGGTTTCGCCGCCCGTAGCGCTCGAAGCTGATCTTTTCGTGGGCCAGGGATGCGGCCGCATGGGGGCGTTTGGCCTCGGCCGGATATCCCACGGCCACCATCGCCTCGACGGCCAGATTTTCCGGAATCCCCAGGACTTCGGCGATGTACTGACCGGCGGAACGCTGCTCATCATGGGGCCGCTGGCGGATCTGGATCCAGCAGCTCCCCAGGCCCAGGTCCGCGGCCGCCAGATGCACGATGAGGGTGGCGATGGACGCGTCCTCGACCCAGACGTCCGATTTTTGCGGATCGGCGCACACCACCACCGCCAGGGGCGCCTTGGCCAGAAAGGCCGCCCCGTGGGGCTTGGCCCGCGAAAGCCGGGCGATGGTCGACGGATCGGTGACAAAAACGAATTCCCAGGGGTTGAAGCCCCGCGACGACGGCGCCCGCAGCACCGCCTCGCAAAGCAGGTCGATTTTTTCTCTTTCCACCGGCCGATTCTCGAAGGCGCGGATGCTGCGGCGGGCTCTGAGCAGATCGATGAACATGCTTGTTTCCTCCTTGACTGTTTTTTCCTGCGGCCTTCCTTTGGTTTCTCATCACGCGGCCGCACGGGTTTCGTATTTGTAGGACATCTTTTGACTGATTGAAAGCCTTTGCGCGCAGACCCGTTGGCTTTCATGGCACCCAGGATCTTGAGAATGCCGGTGGATCGGCTTTCGGTGAGAGCCGGCTTTTTATCGCAAAAAGCTTTCCGGCCCCACGCAGTTCGGCGATATTTACGCTGCGGCCAAAGAGGTGGTCTCCGGGCTTGTCGAAAATCACGAACCGGATCTCGCCCTTTGAGTCCGGGCACCCCGGCCATGTCAGCCATCTGGATTCTCTTGGCCAAAAGCATCTTCCCGGCAGAGCTGACCGAATCCTCCATTCAGGAAGGCGTCCGTACCGCCTCGGTGCCATTCGATATTCCGGAATCTTCTTGAAGAGGTAGACGCCGGCCGTTTTCGCAAAGATCTCTTTTACCGGGTTGCGGTGGCGGTGATCCGATTGCCGCCGCTGCGGCAGCGAGAAGGAGATGTCGGCCTGTTGGCGGATTATCTGACGGCCAGAATCAACCAGGAAAGCAAAGATGAGCCCGGATACCGGCAAAAGAAACTTTCCCCTCCTGCAAAAAATCTTATGGTCCGAGACACCTGGCCCGGCAATGTCCGGGAGATGGAAAACACGCTCATGCGGGCCGCTGTCTGGTCCGCGGATGAAACCCTTGACAGTGAGGACATCCGCGAGGCCCTGCTGACCGCCGAGGCCTGGGCGGTGCCCGACCTGATGGCCCGGCCGCTTGGCTGATTTGCTTGTCGGCCACCTCGGGAGCAAGGTTTGTCTTTAGCGCATAGCGGCTCTGAATCATCCGCGAGGGTGGCGGCAGAGCGTAGCGGCGAGGCTAACCTTTGTCGGGTGAATTCAATTGTTCGATGATCTTGCCAGCATCGTCTGGGTACAGCTCCCGGAGACAGTCAGGACACAGGCCGTGACTGAAACGAGTATCGGTATGGTCTGACACGTAGGCCTCGAGTCTTTCCCACACTCCTTCATCGGCTCGTACCTTCCTGCAATGAGAACACATGGGCAAGATGGAACGCAGGGTCTTGATCTCAGACAGCGCACGTTCCAGTGCCCGGTTCTTTTCGTTGAGAAGGTCTAGATACCGGCTGTTGCCCAGCGCGATTGCTGCTAATTCACCAAAAACAGTTGCGGTCTCTGCGTCTGAATCCGTAAAGTCCGATGGTTTGTTGGCTAAGCCAAGGAGCCCTAGGGTGTTTCCGTCCAGATTCAGAGGTGCAAACATCACGTTCTTCAAGACGACATGCCCATCGGGCATGTACTTTACCCACTCGCTGCTCATGAAATCATTGTCGTAGGTGGCCTTGTGGGTCTCGTACGTTGTTGCGCGGAGCCCGCGAATGGGCATCGGTAACGCCGGATCTACACTACAGGGAAGGCCACCAGCCTCTAGGAAGAGCACTTCGTTCTCCTCACCGTCGGCGGTTAGAAGCGCAACATAGCCGGAAGTCGCCCCTGTCATCTCGCAGCAACGTTCGAAGATCGCACGCGCCGCATCCTCGAAGCTCTGCTTTTCCAGAATCGCGCGTGCCCCTCTGACGACTGCATCAAGTTTTGCTTCGGCAGATGGCTTTGTGCTCATCTTTTCGCCTCTCCTTTCATCGAACGTTTAAGATTGTACACGGAATCCGTCAAAAGAAGGGCTTCTTGCTTTTTTCTCGGCCTTGATGCGGTTGCCTGTCGCCCCCCGTCTGGGCACCCGGCCTCGCAAAGCCGGCAGGGGCAACACGGGAGACAACCGGGTCTATTCCCACAGCCACAGCTCCACTCCGGCGATGAGCAGGGCGTAGCGCAGGGCCTTGCCCAGGGTGACCCAGAACAGAAAGACGGGCAGGCCGATGCGCAGGACCCCGGCCGCCACGGTCAAGGGGTCGCCGATCACCGGGGCGAAGGCGAAGAACAGCACCGGGCTGCCCCAGCGGCCGAAGAAGCGCTCGGCCCGGAGCAAGGCGTCGGGGGGCGGCCGCAGGCGCCGGCCGGCCCAGAAGCGGCGCCCCCAGCGCCCGGCCAGGTAGTTGACCAGGGCCCCGAGAACATTGCCGCAGGTGGCCACGGTCAGGATGCCCGGGTACGAAAACCCCCCGGCCGCCATGGCCATCACCAGGGCCTCGGAGCTCAGGGGCAGAACGGTGGCCGCCAGGAAGCTGGCGGCCAGCAGGCCGGCATAACCGCCGGCGTCAACCAGGAAATCCATGGTCTCAGATTCGGCCGGGCCGGATGCGCCGTCCAGGCCTCGGGTGGCGGCTAGTCATCGAGATGGAAGCTGGCGCGCTGTCCGCCGTAGAGCTGCCGCAGCCTGGGCTTTTCGATCTTGCCGGTGGGATTGCGCGGCACGTCGCCGAAAATGAAGCGCCTTGGGCGCTTGAAGCGTGCCAGGGCCTGGCAGTACTCGGCCAGCTCTTCGGCGCTGGCCACGCGGCCCGGCTTGAGCTTGACGATGGCCGTGGCGATCTCGCCCAGGCGCAGGCTGGGCAACCCGATGACCGCCACGTCGGCCACGGCCGGATGGGTCTGGAGAAAATCCTCGATTTCCACCGGAAAGATGTTCTCCCCGCCGGTGATGATGATGTCCTTTTTGCGGTCCACCAGCCAGATGAACCCGTCCTCGTCCAGACGGGCCACGTCCCCGGTGCGCAGCCACCCGTTTGCCAGGACCTCGGCGGTGGCCTCGGGGTTGCGGTAGTATTCCTTCATCACGCCGGGCCCGCGCACGATCAGCTCTCCCGGGGTGCCGGGGGACACCGGCTGGAGCGCGTCGTCGACGATGGCGAACTCCCAGTCGAATCCGGGCCGCCCGATGGCCCCCACCTTGTGGCGGTTTTCGATCCCCAGGTGCACGCAGCCCGGCCCGGTGGTTTCGGTCAGCCCGTAGTTGGTGTCGTACTGGTGGTGGGGAAAGATGCGCTGCCACTCGCGGATCAGGCTGGGCGGCACGGGCTGGGCCCCGATGTGCATCAGGCGCCACTGATCGAGGCGGAACTGGCGCAGCTTGAGCTCTCCGCTTTCGATGGCGAACAGGATGTCCAGGGCCCAGGGGACCAGAAGCCAGACGATGGTGACCTGCTCTTCACTGACGGCCTGGAGGATCCAGCGCGGTTCGACCCCCTTGAGGATCACGCTGCGCGCGCCGACGACAAAGTTGCCGAACCAGTGCATCTTGGCGCCGGTGTGGTACAGGGGCGGAATGCACAGAAAGTTGTCCGCATGGGTCTGGCGGTGATGGGCGTTTTCCACGTAGCAGGCAAATTCGAGGTTGCGGTGGGTCAGGCGCACCGCCTTGGGCGTGCCGGTGGTGCCGGAGGTGAAGTAGAGGGCCGCATCATCGACGATGGACAGGGGCACGGCCGGATCCCGGGCCGCATGGGCCGCCAGCAGCGCGTCGTAGGCAAGGGCCCAGGCCGGTCGCCGGGCCTCGGGCCCGACGTAGATGTACGAGGCCACCGTGCGGTCCAGCTCCGCCTTGACCGCCTCGAGGCGCTCGATGAACTCCGGCCCGAAAATCATCGCCCGGGCCTCGGCGGTGGCCGTGCAGCGGGCGATGGTGCGGTCCACGAAGCGGAAATTGAGGGGCACGGCCCAGGCCCCGGTGCGCAGGATCCCGAAATAGACGGGGAGCCATTCGAGGCAGTTGGTCATCAGGTGGACCACCCGGTCCCCCTTGACGATCCCCCGGGCCAGAAGGGCCTGGGCCAGACGGCTGGCCTGGTCGTCGAACTGGCGCCAGGTGATCTCCCGGCGCCCGGATACGGCCGGCTCGCGTTCGATGAGGGCCGTTTCGGCCCCGTAGAGCCGGGCGTTGCGGGCCAGGATTTCGGTGATCAGCATCGGAGTGCTCCCGGGCGGTTGGATGGGGGGTTCCCCGTGGTCCCAGAACTCGGAAAGAGGTGCATAACAAAGCCGCCTTGAAGAATCAAGGCCGGCCTGGGCGCCTCGCGCCACGGGTGCAAACGGGCGAATCCCCAGGCGCCCGTCACCCCAGCCCCATGCCCTTGAGAACCGAAAGCATGATGGCGGCGGCCATGATCGAGCCGATCTGCCCGCCGGTGTTGGCCCCCATGGCGTGCATCAGCAGCCAGTTGTCCGTATCGTAACGCCGCCCCTCGGTCTGGACCACCCGGGCCGCCATGGGGTAGGCCGAAATGCCGGCGGCCCCCACCAGGGGATTGACCTTCCCGCCGGTGAGTCTGCACATGAGCTTGCCAAAGAAGATGCCGGCCGCCGTGTCCAGGCAGATGGCCAGAAACCCCAGACCCAGAATCATCAGTGTCTGGGGGCGCAGAAAGGCGTCTCCTTCCATGGTGGCGCCGATGGCCAGCCCCAGCATCAGGGTCACCACGTTGGCGATCTCGTTTTCCGAGGCCCGGGTCAAGCGGGCCACCACCCCGGACTCCTTCATCAGATTGCCGAGCATCAGCATGCCCATCAGGGGGGTGCCCATGGGGGCGATCAGCCCGGTGACCAGGGTCACGGCGATGGGAAAAACGATCTTGAGTTCCCGGGAGACCGAACGCTCCGGATAGGCCATGCGCACGGTGCGTTCGCGCTGCGTGGTGAGCAGCCGCATGATGGGCGGCTGGAGCAGGGGCACCAGCGCCATGTAGGAGTAGGCCGCCACCGAAACCGCCCCCAGCAGATGGGGGGCGAACTTACTGGTCACGTAAATGGAGGTGGGCCCGTCGCAGGCCCCGATGACCCCGATGGCCACCGCGTCGAGCAGATCGAAGCCCAGCGCGATGGCCAGCAGCAGGGTCAGAAAGATGCCGAACTGGCCGGCGGCGCCCAGAAGCAGGATCCTGGGGTTCTCCAGCAACGGGGTGAAATCGGTCATGGCCCCGATGCCGATGAAGATCAAGCAGGGGAAGACCTCGGTCCTGACCCCCACCTCGTACAGATGCCGCAGCAGGCCCTCGGGGCCCATCATCCCCCCCAGGGGGATGTTGACCAAAATGGCCCCGAACCCGATGGGCACCAGCAGCAACGGTTCGCAGTGCTTGCGGATCCCCAGGTAGAGCAGGCCGCAACCGGCCGCCACCATCACCGCATGCGACAGGGTCAAGGCGCTGAAACCGATCGTCAAACTGGACAGGCCCGACTGGATCATGGATCCCATCACGCCACCTCCTTGCCTTTCTTTCCCGTTTCTTCCCGGTAGGGCAGCAGCCGCTTGAGCAGGTCGATCAGGAACGTCAGCCCCAAAAGGCTCACCAGCGTGCCGCCCATGCCCACCAGCATGATCACGATGCCGTTGGAAAAAGTTTCCATTTGTCCTCCTCCCACGGTAAAAAGGCGATACCTGCGATTTCGCGTACACTGTCTCTCATTTAGCATTTACCATCAGCGGTGGACAGAAAGATCTTTGGGCGAGGTGGAAGTGGATCATCAGACCGAAAGGAAGGCCCTGCCCCCGGCGTCTCGCAAGGCGGCCGACGTCAAGGCCATGTTCGGGCGCATCGCCGGGCGCTACGACCGGATGAACCGGATCATGACCCTGGACCGCGACCGGATCTGGCGCCGCCGGGTGGTGGATCTGGCGCGGCTGGAGGCCGGCATGCGGGTGCTGGATCTGGGTGCCGGCACTGGGGGCATCGCCCGCGAGGCGCGCCGCCGTCACCCGCGGATTTCCGTGGTGGCGGCCGATTTCAGCATCCCGATGATGCAGGCCGGCCGGCAGTCCCGGCCGGAATCGCCGCTGGACTGGTGCGCGGCCGACGCCCTGGCCCTGCCCTTCGGCGACGGCTGCTTCGACGCCGTGGTGTCCGGCTACCTGGTGCGCAACGTGCATGATCCGGCCCTGGCCCTGGCCGAGCAGTTCCGCGTGCTCAAGCCGGGAGGACGGCTCGTGTGCCTCGACACCACCCCGCCCAAGGGGGTGCTGGCCCCCCTCATCGGATTCTACTTCAAGCGGGTGATCCCCCCGATGGGCGCCTGGATCGGCGGCGACCGCGGCGCCTACACCTACCTGCCCGAATCGACCCGCGCCTTTCTCGACCCGGCGGCCCTGGCCTGCCTGCTGCGCCGGGCCGGATTTGACCAGGTGGCCTGGCGCACCTTCATGTTCGGCACCATGGCCCTGCACCGGGCCTCACGGCCGGCCGGATGCACCTGAGGCAGGGCGGGGCGTTGGGGTGATTGGGGAAACCAACCCCAAACCCCCATGAACCCGTGATGGGTTCCCGGCCTTGGAACGACCGCCCGCCGGCTTGACACCTTCCAAATGGATACTTATTACCCGCTATCTCGTACCGGCGGCACCGAACGGCTACTTTTGACCCGGAACACTGCGCGCCCCGGGGCCATCCGGCGGCTCAGGCGCCGGATTTCTCCGACGGCATCCGATTTGCTTGTCTGAACCGCACCATGGCGTCATCCAGACCTCACATCCTGCCTTCCCTGGGCAGTCTCTGGGCCGCCGGGGGCTTCCTGCTGATCCTGGTGCCCACCGTGGCGGTGCTGACCTATATGGACATCGGCCGCCAGAAAGCCCAGAGTACCCAGCTGCTGCTGGAAAAGGGCGCGGCCCTGATCCGCAGCTTCGAGGCCGGCACGCGCACCGGAATGATGGGCAGCGAACCGGGCATGTTCCGACTCCAGCGGCTGCTGGCGGAAACGGCCCAGCAGGAGGACATCGTGTACCTGCTGGTGGCCGACGACCAGGGCCGGGTGGTGGTCCACGACGATGCGGCCCGCATCGGGACCCGCCACGGGTCCGACCTCGACCTGGAGGCCGTGGTGGTCTCGGGTAAAGAAGCCTGGCGCATCACCGAAGGTCCCGGCCATGAGCCGGTCTTCGAGGTCTACCGCAAATTCATGCCCAGCGGCCAGGCGCCGGCGGGCCGCCACGGATCGGAATTCCGCCATCGCCACAGCCCCAACAGCCACCGGGGCGCCATGATGATGCGCCGCTGGCTCGAGGAGAACTGGCCCCAGGGCGCGCCCCCGTCCGCCGACCGGCTGGCGATCTTCGTGGGGCTGGACATGGGCAGCGTGGAAGCCGCCCGGGCCGCCAACACCCGCCATGCCGTGGTCATGGCGGTGACCATGTCAGCGGCCGGCGCGGTGGGGATCCTGCTGCTGGCCCTGCTCCAGACCTACCGCACCACCCGGGCCTCCCTGAACCGCATCCAGGCCTTTTCCGACCGCCTGGTGGCGCACATGCCCATCGGCATGGTGGCCCTGGGACCGGCCGGTGAAGTGGCCACCGTCAATCCGGCCGGCGCCGCGATCCTGAACATCACCCCCGAATCCGCCCTGGGCCGGCCGGCCCATGAAGTGCTCCCCCCGGCCCTGGCCGATCTGGCCGGACGGCTCCAGAGCGGCGGCCAGCGCCTGGATGCGGAGCTGGACGCCGCCGTGGCCCCGGGGCCTCCCCTGCCCCTGGCCGTGAGCGCCGCGGCCTTGAATGAAGCGCCGTCCCCGGGCCTGAGCCGCATCCTGCTCTTCAAGGACATGAGCGAGGTGCGCGCCCTGGAGGCCACCGTGGAGCGCGCCCAGCGCCTGGCGGCGGTGGGGAGCCTGGCCGGCGGCGTGGCCCACGAGATCCGCAACCCCCTGAGCAGCCTCAAGGGATTCGCCACCTTCTTCAAGGAGCGCAACCCCCCGGACAGCGAAGCCTGGCGCATCGCCGGGATCATGATCCAGGAAGTGGACCGCCTCGACCGGGTGGTGGGCCAGCTTCTGGAATTGTCGCGGCCGGTGCGGATCGCACCCCGGCCCCTGGCGGTCGGATCGACCATCGAAACCGCCGCCGCCCTCCTGCGGTCCCGGGCCCGGGAGGCGGGGGTGGCGCTCGCGGTGGACCTGGCCCCGGATTTGCCGCCGGTCCCCCTGGACCCTGAACGGTTCCACCAGGTGCTGCTCAATTTGCTCCTCAACGCCCTGGAGGCCAGCGACAAGGGAGGGCGGATCCAGGTTGGCGCCCGGGCCGATGGCACCCATCTGGAGATTCAGGTCAGCGACCGCGGCGCCGGCATTGCCCCCGAAGCCCTCGACCGGGTCTTCGATCCGTATTTCACCACCAAATCCACCGGCACTGGACTGGGGCTGGCCATCGTCCACCAGATCGTCGAGGCCCACCGGGGTACGGTGCAGATCCAAAGCCAGCCGGGCCAGGGGACCACGGTACGCCTGCGCCTGCCCCGCCATCCGGAGGAACCGTGACCCTGTCCACCCGCCATATTCTCGTGGTCGACGACGACGACGTCCACCGCGCCATGCTGCGGACCCTGCTGGGCGGCTGGGGCTATGCCGTCAGCGAGGCCGACGACGGCGGTCGGGCCGTGGATCAGGTGCGTCAGCGCGCCTTTGACCTGATCCTGATGGACATCCGCATGATCAAGGTTTCGGGGATCGAGGCCCTGGCCCGCATCAAGGCCATCAACCCGGCCATCCCGGTGATCCTGATGACCGCCTATTCCTCGGTGGAGGCGGCCGTGGAGGCCATCCGCAAGGGGGCCCATGACTATCTGACCAAGCCGCTGGATTTCGACAAGCTGCGCCTCACCGTCCAGCGGGCCATGGAACATGTCCAGTTGGCGGCCGAAAACCGCCGCCTCAAGGCCGACCCGGGGCTGCGCCTCGACCAGGGGCACATCATCGGCTCCAGTCCGGCCATGCAGTCCCTGCTGGAAACCGTGGCCCAGGTGGCCCCCTCGGAGGCCACGGTCCTCATCCAGGGCGAATCGGGAACCGGCAAGGAGCTCATCGCCAGCGCGATTCACGACAACAGCCCCCGGCGCCGCGGGCCTCTGGTCAAGATCAACTGCGCCGCCATCACCGAAACCCTGCTCGAATCCGAGCTCTTCGGCCATGAGAAGGGGGCCTTTACCGGCGCCGAACGGCGCAGGGAGGGACGCATCGTCCAGGCCGACGGGGGCAGCCTCTTTTTGGACGAGGTGGGCGAAATGCCCCTGACCATGCAGGTCAAGCTGCTGCGGGCGCTCCAGGAGCGGGAGGTAACCCGGGTGGGCGGAGAAGAGACGATCCGGGTGGATGTGCGCGTCATCGCCGCCACCAACCGCCGCCTGGCCGACATGGTGGCCGAGGGGACCTTTCGCGAGGACCTCTTCTACCGGCTCAACGTGGTGGGCCTGGAAATCCCGCCCCTGCGTCGGCGGCCCGAGGACATCCCCCTGCTGGCCAGCCACTTTCTGGACCGTTTCGGCCAAAAGAACCGCAAGCCGTTTCGCGGCCTGACCCCCCAGGCAATGGATCGGCTGGTCAAGCATGAATGGCCCGGCAATGTCCGCGAACTGATGAATGCCATCGAAAGGGCCGTGGTGCTGGGTCGCGGGGAATTTCTGGATACGGCTGATTTTTCATGGCTGCCCGCCCCGGATGGCGCAACCGAAAACCGCGCCGCGCCGGTTGTTCCAGGCGACGGATCACTGCAAGACCTGGAGCGCCAGGCCATCCTGGCCACCCTGGAGCAGGCCGGCGGAAACAAGAGCGAGGCGGCCCGGCGCCTGGGGATCACCCGCAAGACCCTGCACCAGAAACTCAAAAGGTATGTCTAGAGCGAGGAGAGACGACCATGGCCAGAAGCGATCCCTACCTGCTGCGCTGCACCCACTGCGGGACGCGCAACCGCATTCCGCCGCAAAAGGTCGGCGCCCCGGGGCGCTGCGGCCGTTGCGGCCGGGACATGGACACCCGGGTCCTGGAGGAGGCGCGCCCGCGACTGGTGACCGACCGCAACTTCGAGGCCGATGTGCTGCGCTCGCCGCTGCCCGTGCTGGCGTTCTTCTGGGCGCCCTGGTGCCCCACCTGCGTCCAGAGCCAGCCCGTCATCGACGCCCTGGCGGCCGAGGTCCGAGGCCGGTTGCGGGTGGCCAAGATCAACGTGGACAGCGCTCCGGCCATGGCCGAGCGCTACGATATCCGCGGCGTGCCCTTCATCGTGGTCTTTGACCAGGGCCGGGTCGAAGAGACCCTGCCCGGAGCCCTGGACCGGCACGAACTGCTGGCCCGCATGGCCCGGTTCACCTAGCCGCCATGGACGCGGCGCAAGGTTTACAAACCCCACCCGATGGAGTAGAAGCGGCTCCATGAGCCAATGGAGGCAAATCCCGACATGCACCGCTTGATCTTGTGGTTCGCGCTGCTGCTGGCCTCGATGGGGGCCGGATTCGGCGGTCCCGGGGCGGCGACCGCGGCGGATGTGGAATCCATCCTCGCCCGGATCGAATCCCGCTACGGCCAAGGAGCGATGCTGGCCCACTTCGAGCAGACCTCGCTGCTCAAGGCCATGCAGATCACCGACACGGCCCAGGGCCGCCTGTGGATCCGCCAGCCCGGACAGATGCGCTGGGAATACACGGCTCCCGAGCCCCAGGTCATCGTTTCGGACGGGACCCGGCTGTGGGTCTACCGGCCCGAGGACCGTCAGGTGATGGTGGGCCAGGCCCCGGCCTTCTTCGGCGATGGCAAGGGGGCCGGCTTCCTGTCGGACATCGGACAGGTGCGGCGCCAGTTCGAAGTGGAACCCCTAGAAACCGGCAGCGATGCCCGGGTGGGGCTGCGCCTGACGCCCCGCGACCCCCAGCCCGATCTGGTGCGCATCGAGCTGGAAATCGATCCGGGCGACGGGACCATCCAGACGGTGACCACCTTCAATGCCTACGGCGACGAAACGCGCATCGAACTGAGCGACATGCTCTTCACGGAGCGCCTCGACGACGCCCTTTTTCAATTTCAGATTCCCGATGGGGTCGAAATCGTGCAGATGGCGCCATGAAAGAGCAGATTCGCACGCTTCTGGCCCGGCGCGGGGCCATCCTGCTGGCCCACAATTACCAGCCGCCCGAGATCCAGGACCTGGCCGACCTGTGCGGCGATTCCCTCGAATTGAGCATCCGCGCCGCGGCCACCGAGGCCGAGACCATCGTCTTTTGCGGGGTGGGCTTCATGGCCGAGACCGCCGCCATTCTCTCGCCCCGCAAGACGGTCCTCTTGCCGCGCAGCGACGCCGGCTGTCCCATGGCGGACATGATCACCCCCGAGGCCCTGGCGGCGCGCAAGGCCGAACTGGGCGATGTGCCGGTGGTGACCTACGTCAACTCCACCGCCGCGGTCAAGGCCCTGTCCACCATCTGCTGCACTTCGGCCAACGCCTTGGCGGTGGTGGAGAGCCTGGAGGCCGAGACCGTGCTCATGGGGCCGGACCGCAACCTGGCGTTGAACACCGCCGCGCGCACCCGCAAGCGCATCATCCCCTGGTCCGGGTGCTGCCCCTACCACGACCGGCTCACCGCGGCGGACGTGGCCCGGGCCCGGGCCGCCCATCCCGAGGCCCTTTTTCTGGCCCACCCCGAATGCCGGCCCGAGGTGGTGGCCCTGGCCGACGCGGCCCTGAGCACCTCGGGAATGCTGCGCTACGTGGCCCGCTCCGAGCGGCGCGCGTTCATCATCGGCACCGAGATGGGAATTCTCTACCCCATGCAAAAAGAAAACCCGGACAAACGCTTCTACCCCGCTTCGGACCAGATGATCTGCGACGACATGAAGAAGATCACCCCGGCCGACGTGCTGGCCTGCCTCCAAGAGATGCGCGGCCGGGTGGTGGTGCCCGAGTCCATCCGCCGCCGGGCCCATGCCGCGGTGCAGCGCATGATCCGGCTGGCGGCCTGAAGGATCCATGCCGCGAACCGCCGACCGAGACATCCGCGACGAGGTGGCGGCCCTGAGCATCGGGACCAAGGTGCGCCGCCTGCGGCTCAAGCTGGGCATGACCCTCAAGGCGGTCTCCCAGCGCACCGGCCTGTCCCAGCCGCTCCTGTCCCAGATTGAAAACAACACGGTGGCGCCGCCCATCGCCACCCTGATCAAGATCTCCAGCGCCCTGGGCGTCAAGATCGGCCATTTCTTCCAGGACGCCCCGGACCAGGGGCGCCTGGTGGTGGTGCGCCGCCAGGAGCGCCAGGCCCTCGAGCGCCTCAACCACGCGGATCGCTACGCCGGCATCGGGTATCGCTACGAATCGCTGGCCCACCCCATGGTGGACAAGCAGATGGAGCCCTTCATCGTGGAGCTCGACGCCCGCGATCCGGCCGAGGTGCCCTACAACCAGCACCGCGGCGAAGAGTTCATCTTCGTTCTCGAGGGGCGCCTGGAGTTTCGCTCCCCCGATCGGACCATCGCCATGGAACCGGGCGACAGCATCTATTTCGACGCCGCCATCCCCCACGGCCTGCGCGGCCTCGGCGGTCCGGCCCGGGTCATGGTAGTGGTCTACATCGGCTGAGAAGCGCCCCTTTTTGCCCTTGACTTCCAGGACCGCGGTCCGTAAGAAATTTGCCCAGGCCAAACCTGTTTCAATTCCATCAAACTCACGCACCCCGTCGGAGACCGCCATGCTGGAAATCCGCTTCCACGGCCGCGGGGGCCAGGGCACGGTGCTGGCCTCCATCTCCCTGGCCCGGGCATTTTTCGATGCCGGCTGGGAGGTGCAGACCTTTCCCAACTTCGGGGTCGAGCGCCGCGGGGCGCCGGTGGAGGCCTACCTGCGCATCGACCATGCCCGGATCCGCCTGCGCAGCGGGGTCTACACCCCGGACCATGTGGTGGTGATGGACGCCAAGCTCACCGCCACCGTGGAGGTCACCCGGGGCCTCAAGCCCGGGGGCTGGGTCCTGGTCAACCGCCCGGGGCCGCCCGAGAGGATCGCCCTCCCCCAGTACCGGCTGGCCTGGGTGGACGCCACCGCCATCGCCCTGTCCCAGCGTCTGGGCACCGCCACCCACCCGATCATCAACACGGCCATGATGGGGGCCCTGGCCCGTACCCTGGGGATGCCGGAGATGATCCACATCGAATCGGCCATTCGCCGCGAAGTGCCGGCCAAGAAGGAAGAAAACGTGGCCGCGGCCCGCATCGCCTTCCAGCAAGTGCAGTTCCGCCCCGTGGAGGAAGCATGAGTGCATGGTCACGCCCGCCGCTGCTCTTTCCCGTGAGCCACACCACCACCGAGGCCAACCGCACCGGGGCCTGGCGCTTCGCCCGGCCGGTGTTTCGTCCCAAGACCGCCCCCTGCGCGGCGGCCTGCCCGGCCGGGATCGACATCGCCCGGGTGGAGATGTTCGCCGCCCGGGGCCGCCTGCACGAAGCCTGGCAGACCATCGCCCGGGAAAACCCCCTGCCGGCGGTCTGCGGGCGGGTCTGTTTCCACCCCTGCGAGGCGGCCTGCAACCGGGCCCAGTTGGATGCCCCCATCGCCATCAACGCCCTGGAGCGCTACCTGGGGGATGCGGCCCTGGCGGCCGGCACACCCCTGGCGTCTTTCGATGCTCCGGACCTGGGGCGCAAGGTGGCCATCGCCGGGGCCGGACCGGCCGGACTGGCGGCGGCCTGTTTCCTGGCCCGCCTGGGCGTGTCGGTGGAGATTTTCGAGGCCGCCGCCGAACCGGGAGGCGTCCTGCGCTGGGGGATTCCCGCCTACCGGCTGCCCAAGGCCGTTCTGGCCCGGGAGATCGAGCGCATCCTGGCCCTGGGGGTCGGGCTGCACTGCAACCGGGCGGTGGACCAGGCCTTTCTGGCCGAGGCGGCCGGCCGTTTCGACGCCGTGATTATCGGAGTGGGATTCAGCGCCCCGGTGCGCCTGCACATTCCCGGCGAAGACCGGGTGGCCGACGGGCTCGATTTTCTGCGCCGCGTCCAGACCGGTCAAACCGAGGCCCCCCGGGGCGAGGTGGCCGTCATCGGCGGGGGCAACACCGCCATCGACGTGGCCCGCACCCTGCTGCGCCTGGGCGCCCGGCCGGTCATCGTCTACCGGCGCCGGCGCCGGGACATGCCGGCCTTTATCCATGAAATCGCCGCCGCCGAGGCCGAGGGGGTGCGCATTGAAACCCTGCTCGCCCCGGTGGGGGTGGCGGCCGACGCCGGCGGGGTGCGCCTGACGCTCCAGCCCATGCGGCCGGACCAGCCCGGTGGCGACGGGCGGGTGCGGGCGGTACCCGCCGGCCAGGCGCCCACGGTGCGCCACTTCGCCGCGGTCTTCAGCGGGATCGGCGCCGAGGTGGGCGCCTTCTGGCACCGGCCCGCGGATGAGGCCGAGACCCTCCGGCTGAGCCACTGCGCCTTGCGCCTTGGCCAACACCCCATCGCCTACGTGGGCGATCCGGTCACCCCGGCCAACAGCGTGGCCGATGCCATCGGCTCGGGCAAGCAGGCCGCCCTGGCCCTGCACACCCTTTTCACCGAGGGACCCCGGGCGGTCGCCCGGGCGCTGCAGGACTGCCGGGTCGGGCCGGGGCCGGCGGTTTCCCTGGAGATCTATCAGGGCGCGGAGCGCGCCGGACGGGCTTCCCGGACGGTGGCCTTCGCCGACATCAACACCGACTATTTCCCCGTGGCGGCCCGGCGGCACCCTTCGGCCCTGCCCCCGGGGCGGGCCGCGGCCACCTTCGATGAAACGCTGGAGGCCCTGGCCCCGGGCGAGGCCCTGGCCGAAGCGGGGCGCTGCTTCAACTGCGGGGTCTGCAACGATTGCGACAACTGCCGCATCTTCTGCCCGGACCAGACCGTGCAGGCCGTGCGCGACGGCCGCCGCATCGATCTGGACTACTGCAAGGGCTGCGGAGTCTGCACGGTGGAATGCCCCCGGGCGGTGCTGGAAATGGAGGAGGAATCGGCATGAGACAGGTCCTGGAAGGCAGCCATGCCATCAGCGAAGCGGCCCGCCTGGCCCGGGTCCAGGTGGTTTCCGGCTACCCCATCACCCCCCAGACCCACATCATCGAGGCCCTGAGCCAGCACTGCGCCGACGGCACCCTGGCGGCGCGCTTCATTCCGGTGGAGAGCGAGCACTCGGCCATGTCGGCGGTGATCGGCGCCGCGGCGACCGGGGTGCGCGCCTTTACCGCCACCTCGAGCCACGGACTGGCCCTGATGCACGAAATGCTCCACTGGGCCGCGGCGGCCCGGCTGCCCATCGTCATGGGCGAAGTCAACCGGGCCCTGGGACCGGGGTGGAACATCTGGATGGACCAGAGCGACAGCCTGGCCCAGCGCGACACCGGCTGGATCCAGCTCTACTGCGAGGACGCCCAGGACGCCCTGGACACCACGCTGATCGGCTTCCGCCTGGCCGAGGCGGTCAACCTGCCGGTGATGGTGATCATCGATGCCTTTTACATCTCCCACACCTACGAACCGGTGGACGTGCCCGAGCAGGCGGCGGTGGATCGCTTCCTGCCGCCCCCGAATCCGCGGTTCCGCCTCGACCCGGCCGATCCCAAGTCCCTTTACCCCATGGTGGGCCCTCCGGCCTTCATGGAGATGCGCCGCAGCCTGCAGGATGCCATGGAGGTAGCCGAAGCGGCCCTGGCCCAAGCGGCGGCGGCCTTCAAGACCGAATTCGGCCGATCCTGTCCGCCCATCGAGGCCGACGGGTGCGAGGACGCCGAGATCGTGCTGGTCACCACCGGTTCGATCACCAGCACGGCGCGCCTCGTGGTGGAAGACCTGCGGGCCCGGGGAGAACGGGTCGGCCTGTGCAAGCTCAAACTCTTTCGCCCCTTTCCGGCCGAGGGGATCCGCCGCGTCCTGGGCCGGGCGCCGCGCGTGGCGGTGATCGACCGCAACGTCTCCTTTGGCGTGGGGGGCATCTTCGCCCAGGAAATCCGCAGCGCCCTGTGTTCCCTGGAGCGGCGCCCCCCGGTTTTCAGCTACATCGTGGGGCTGGGCGGCCGCGACGTGCCCCCGGAGACCATCGCGGAGATTTACCGATCGACCCGGGAGGCTGCGGCCCCTGACCCCGAAAGCCGCTGGGTCGGCCTCAACCCGGAGCTGATGGGCGCCGCGGCCCGCTGAGCCGGACCGTTTCGGGCGACCCGGCCAAACCCGCCATCCGCGCTCAAGGCCGTTTTTCGGGCCGGCGCGGGGAGACCAGAAAACCATGAGCCAAGCGCTGAACACCGATCGAGGTTTGACCTACCCGGGCAACGTGGGCTGCCCGGGGTGCGGCGCCAACATCGCCGTCAACCACGCCCTGCGGGCCCTGGGGGAAAAGACCATCCTGGTCATCCCGGCCTGCTGCTACGCCATCGTGTCCGGCCCCTATCCCCAGACGGCCCTCAAGGTGCCGATCCTTCACAGCGCCTTTGCCTGTTCGGCCGTCACGGCCAGCGGCGTGCGCGCCGGGCTGGATATGCAGGGCGACACCGAGACCACCGTGGTGGCCTGGGCCGGCGACGGAGGGACCTTCGACATCGGGCTGCAGTCCCTTTCGGGGGCCGCCGAACGCGGCGACGACATCATCTTCGTCTGCTACGACAACGAGGCCTACATGAACACCGGGGTGCAGCGCTCCTCGTCGACCCCCTACGGTTCGCGCACCACCACCACCCCGGGCCAGGGGTGGAAAAAGACCCGCAAGAAGAACATCATGGAAATCATGGCGGCTCACCGCGTCGCCTATGCGGCCACGGCCAACATCGCCTATCCGGACGACTTCATGCGCAAGTTCGCCCGGGCCCGGGAGGCCCGGGGCGCCACGCGCTTCATCCACGTCTTTGCCTCCTGCCCCACGGGCTGGGGGGTCGCCTCGGGCCATGCCATCAAGATCGCCCGCCTGGCCACCCGCACCAGCGTCTTTCCCCTCTACGAAATCGAAAACGGCACGGACTACACCCTCAACGCCGGGGGAGACCTGCCGGTGGGCGATTACCTCACCGTCCAGGGGCGCTTCAAACACCTGGCCCCCGAGGATCTGGCCCTGGTCCAGGCCGAAGTCGACCGTGACATGGCCCTGATCCAGGAGAAAGTGGCCGCCACCCAGGTGCGCCGGGCATTCTTCAAAAGCGCTTGATCTAAAATTCAGGAACACCGGCGCCACAACGCCCCCCAAACAGAAAGAAACCCCGCTCATGAGGTCATCGGCGGATCATACGTTGGGGAAATCGATGCGACCTCCGGAACAGTCATTGGGTCTGCGCCTGTCCGCGCTCGTCGGCGGCCAATGCCATCCGCCAGCAGCGGTGGATCGGTGACCGGTTGCGGACATAGTCTTCGGGTATGGTGGCGTCGGTGATCTCCTCGATGGAAGCGACCGCGAGCCCTTCGAAGCGCGCCTCGAAGCCCTGGTGGTTGGTGGAAAAGAGAATCGTGCCCCCCGGACGCATCAAGGCGATCACGGCGGCCAGGAGCCGGGGATGGTCGGCGAGGATGTCGAAGGAAAGGTTTCTGCCCCGGGTGGTGGAGTAGGAGGGCGGATCCACCACGGCCAGGTCGAAGCGGCGGTCCTGGCGCCGGGCCCGCCGGAGAAAATCGAAGGCGTCGGCGTGGATCAGGACGTTGGCCTGGGGATCGAGGCCGTTGAGGGCGAAATTTTCCCGGGCCCACTGGACCACCGATTCGGAGCGGTCCACCGATACGGTGCCACGGGCCCCGCCCCGGGCCGCATAGCAGGCAAAGGTGGCCGTGTAGGCGTAGAGGTTGAGCAGGTCCTTGCCGGCGGCCATCTCGCGCACCATCTGGCGGGTGTCGCGGTGGTCGGCAAACAGCCCCGTATCGACAAAGTCCCAGGGGTTGACCCGGAACCGGAAGTCGCGTTCGGCCACCGTGATCTTCCGCTCGGTATGGGCCACCCGTTCGTAGCGGACCCCGTCCCGTTTTCCCGCGTAGCGCGCCTTGAGGTGGAGCCGGTCCTCGGGCACCTCCAGCGCCCGGGCCACGGCCCTGCCCATGGCCGGCAGCCATTCGGTCGAGGACTGGCGCCGCATGTATTCGCCCACCACCAGATGGCCGGCGTACCAGTCCACCACGGCCCGGATCTCGGGGATGTCCCAGTCGTAGAGCCGAAAGACCTCAATGCGCCGGCGGGCGAAACGCGGCGCCAGGTGCCGCAAGCGCTTGCGCACCCGGTTGGCCAGCATTTCGGCCTGACGGTCCACGTCTAGCGGCGAGCGCGGATTCACTGAGCGGTGATGATCGGCATCCATCAACAGATCCAAACGGAAGTCGTTTCCGGCGACGGCATCTTAAAGAATGCCCACCCGCGCCGAGGTTTTGGGGCGCCGCAAGCCGTCAGGCTCCGTGGGACGCGGTCCAGTACGGGTTGATCAGATCCTCGAAAATGCTCATGGCCGCCTCGGCCCCCTGGCCGGCGGCGGTGACGATCTGCTTGTAGCCCCCCTCCACGTCCCCGGCCGAATAGATCCCGGCGATGTTGGTGCGGTGCCGGGCGTCGCGGGCGATGTAGCCCTCGTCGGTGAGGGCCACGCCGATCCCGCGGGCCAGATCCACGGCCGGCAGATATCCGATGGCCACGAAAACCCCCTGCACGGGCAGCGTTTCGCTTTCACCGGTCCGGTTGTTCTTCAGGCGCACGGCCTCGACCCGCTCGGCGCCCAGGATCTCTTCCACCTCGGTGTTCCAGCGTACCGCAATCCCGGTCTTTTCCAGGTTTCCGACCAGATGCGCCTGGGCCCGCAGGCGGTCGCGGCGGTGGATCAGGGTTACCTCCGCCCCCATGTTGGCCAGGTGCAGCGCCTCGGTCACCGCGCTGTTGCCCCCGCCCACCATGATGACCCGGCGGCCGCGAAACAGAGGACCGTCGCAGGTGGCGCAGTAGCTCACCCCCCGGCCGGAAAGCCGCTTTTCTCCGGGCACCCCCAGGTGGCGGTGGCTGGCCCCGGTGGCCAGGAGCACGGTGCGGGTCTTGAATTTGCGCCGGCTGGTCTGCACCGTGATGGGATCGCCGGGAAGGATGTCCACCACCTCCTCGCCCTGGAAGATCTGGACGTACTCCAGGGCATGGGCCACCATGATGTCCACCAGGGTCTTGCCCCCCACCTGGGTAAAGCCCGGATAGTTCTCCACCACGGGGGTCAGGGCCACCTGGCCGCCCAGGGCCTCGCGTTCGATCAGGGCGGTCTTCAGGCCGCTGCGCACCGTGTAGATCCCGGCGGTGAGCCCGGCCGGACCGCCGCCCACGACGACCACGTCGCATTGCACCAGCTCGGCGTCGCTTTCCGGGATGAAGAGGGTCTGAGGGGCCAGCTTGAGCAGCGAATCGCAGAACACCTCCTCGCTCTGGGCCCCCAGGCCGATCTGCACATCGTTGGCAAAGGCCTGGGGCACGCTGTGGGCCCCGTAGGGTTCGGCCAGCTCCGGGGCGCACTGGATGTCGATGATCTCCAGACTGATCTGTTCGGGGGCCTCGACGGCGGCCCGGATGGCGTTGACCGCCTCCTGGGGGCAGTAGGGGCACGACGGGCTCACAAAGACCTTGACCTCCCGCGGGTCCTTGATTTTTCGGATCACGGCCCGGCTCTGGTCGCTGAGCTGGCTGTCGCCACGGCCCACCAGCATGAGCAGCTCCAGAAAGGTGCGCCCCTCTTCACCCATGGGGGCGCCGATCCAGCGGATGCGATAGCGGTCCGGGGCGATGATCAGGGTGGGCGAGGCGGTCACCTGGTGTGTGCGGGCCAGCTCGTGGCCCAGGCTGTACTCGCGGAAGGTGATCTTGTCCGAAAGCTGGCGAAAAGCCCGGATCACCTGGCGGTTGGCCTGGGTGAAGGGATTGTCCTCGGCCGGGTAGGCGAACAGGATCAGCTCGATGGGATGGGGCAGTTCGGCGAACGTCTTTTGCAGCCGGGCCAGTATCTGCTGGGCATCCTGGGGTTGACCGCCGGCAGGGTGTTTCTGTTGGGCCATGGTGACCTCCCTAGCGCTTCGGATAAACGTAAATATCGGTTGAGGAAAAATGCCGCCCGGTGTCATAACCGGGGTCGCGCGGCGGCGCTTCCCGGCGCCGCCGGCATGTCAAACCGGCTCTAAATTAGGAGAAGCCCGCGAGGGTGTCAACGAGATGACGTCATGATCCCCAAAAGCGAACCCCGGGGAGCCGGCCCGCCGCCTCCCCGACTCTTGCGTTACCCGCTCGCCGGGGGCTGGGAGGTGCTGGCCGGACGCAGCGACGCGGACAACGACCGGCTGAGCCTCAAGCTGGCGCGGCCGGACGATCTGTGGTTTCACGTGCGCGGAATGCCCGGCAGCCACGTGATCCTGCGGGCCCGGCCGGATCGGCAGCCGGACCGCGACACGCTGCGCCGCGCCGCGGCCATCGCCGCCTATCACAGCAAGGCCCGCGACGGGGGCACGGTGGCGGTGAGCTGCACCGAGGCGCGCCACGTCTCCAAGCCCCGGGGCGCCAGCCCGGGAACGGTGGCCATCCGCAAGGAGCGCATCATCAAGGTGCGCCCCGGATTGCCGCCCGGCGCGCCGGCGCCGGAGGATCCGCCCCCCGCGCGCGAGGGTTAAAACGCGCGAGGGTTAAAAACAGGCTTGACACGAAGAAAAGTTTTCAATATACAGATACTGACTGACCGGTCAGTCGGCCCTCAAGGAGCGTCCCCCATGACCAAGAAAAAAGACATCCTGGACACCGCCACCCGCCTGCTGGCCATCAAGGGGTACAAGCAGACGTCCATGGCCGAGCTGGCCAAGCTCACCGGGGTGGCCCACGGCACCATCTTTTATCACTACAAGAACAAGGAAGAGCTGTTTCTGGCCATCCTGAAGGCCTTCGAAAGCGACATCCTCAGCGAATACCAGCGCCACCACAGCGCCCTGGAGGCCGCCGACGGCCTGTCCCAGATGGAAGCCGCCGTCGCTTTCTACTTCGAGCTGGCGGCCCAGATGGCCGACCGCTTCCTGCTGCTGCACCGCCATGACGCCTACGAATTTTCCCAGGTCAACCCCACTTGCCGCCGGCATCTCGAATCGATCTATGACTGCCTGGTGGGGCTTTTCGAAGGCGCCATGACCGCCGGCCAGGCCGACGGCAGCATCGCGGCCGATCTTTCGCCCCGCAGAACCGCTCTGCTGGTCTTTACCCTGGTCGACGGTCTGGTGCGCTTCAACACCTACAGTCTTTACGATGCCGGCAGCCTCTACGGCGACCTGATCGCCTCGCTGCGGCGCATGATCCGCCCCAACGCTCATCAAGGAGGATAGTCCGACGATGCTCGCCAAGATGCTCCCCTTCATCACCTGGTTTCGCGGCTACCGGCTGGCGAACCTGCGCGTCGATATCCTGTCCGGACTCACCGTGGCCCTGGTCCTCATTCCCCAGTCCATGGCCTATGCCCAGCTGGCGGGGCTGCCGGCCTTTTACGGGCTGTACGCCTCCTTTTTGCCGCCCCTTGTGGCCGCCCTCTTCGGCTCCAGCCGTCAACTGGCCACCGGCCCGGTGGCCGTGGTCTCGCTGATGACCAGCGCCTCCCTGGCGCCCCTGGCCACCGCCGGCAGCCAGGAATACGTCGCCTACGCGATTCTGCTGGCCCTGCTGGTGGGCGCCTTCCAGTTCTGCCTGGGACTGCTGCGCCTGGGCCTGGTGGTCAACTTTCTCTCCCACCCGGTGGTCAACGGATTCACCAACGCGGCCGCCCTGATCATCGCCACCTCCCAGCTGTCCAAGATGTTCGGGGTCTACGTCGACAACGCCCCGCACCACGTGGAAACCATCCTCCTGGTCTGCAAGGCCGCCGCGCACTACACCCACTGGCCCACCCTGGCAATGGGCCTGTTCGCCTTTGCCGTGATGTACGGGTTGAAATGGCTCAACCCGCGTCTGCCTTTTGTCCTGGTGGCCGTGGCCCTGTCGACCCTGGCGTCCTGGCTTTTCGGCTTCGAGCAAAACCGCTCGGTCTCACTTCAGGACATCGCCCATCGCGCCACCGTCGACCGGATCATGGCTTACAACCAGGCGGTGGCGGCCATCGCGCCCCTGTCCGAAACGCGCGCCCGCGTAAGCCAGGAGATCGAGGCCGCCCGGACGCAGCGCGACGACATCGCCGTCCTGGACGCCCTTCACAGGGCCGAAACGATCGCCACCCGCATCCAGGGGCTCAAGGAGCAAGCCGGCAAAATCCGCGCCGCCCTTCGCGACACCCTCTTCGTGTCGGAAAAGCTGCCGGGCGGGTCCTTGCGCTTTCACCGCAAAGATGACAAGGTGCACAGCCCGGGGGAAGATGGACGCATCTGGCGCATCAAGGTGGGCAACGGCACGCTGCCCGCCGAAAGCCTGGTCATGACCGGCGGGGGCGCCGTGGTCGGCCGGATTCCCGGCGGCCTGCCCACGTT
>CALJLV010000243.1 GCA_937982505.1 uncultured Desulfobacteraceae bacterium
CTGCTGGAGGCCCTGCTCAAGGGCAGCGGGTTCGAGGTCCTGCGGGCCGCCCACGGGGCCCAGGCCTTCGATCTGCTCCAGGCCGGGGGGATCGACCTGATCGTCAGCGACATCCTCATGCCGGTGATGGACGGGTTCCAGTTTTGCCGCAAGGTCAAGACCGACGAGGCCCTGCGCCATATCCCCTTCATCTTCTACACCGCCACCTACACCGGATCCCAGGATGAGGAATTCGCCCTGAAGATCGGCGCGGACCGGTTCCTGGTCAAGCCCTGCGAGCCGGAGGTCTTCATGGCGGCGGTCCAGGAGGTCATGGCCGCGGCCCGGGGGCGCGATCCCGGGGCCCGGGGGGCGCCGCCGGTCCAGGAAGAAGAGGTGCTCAAGCTCTACAGCGAGCGGCTGGTGCGCAAGCTGGAGCAGAAGATGGCCGAGGCCGAGCGCGAGATCGAGGCCCGCCGGGAGGCCGAGACCTCCCTGGCCCGCAGCGTGGAAAAGTACCGCCGGATCTTTGAAAACTCGGTGGTGGGCATTTTCCAGAGCACCCCCCAGGGGCGCTTCATCACCGTCAATCCCGCCTTTGCCCGGATGCTGGGGTACGATTCGGTCGAGGAACTGCTCGCCGGCATCACCGACATCGCCGGCCAGTATTACGTCGACGGCGAGGACCGCCGCCGCTTCCAGGAGCTTCTCCAGCGGCAGGGGTACGTGGAAAACTGCGAGTTCCAGGTCCGCCGCAAGGACGGCACCCGCCTGTGGGTCTCCAACAGCGCCCGGGTCTGCCGCGCAGACAACGGCGAAGTGCTCCACTACGAGGGCATCATCCTGGACATCAGCGGCCGCAAGCAGGCCGAGGCCGAACGCGAGCGGCTCCAGGCCCAGTTGCTCCAGGCGCAGAAACTCGAGGCCGTGGGGCGGCTGGCCGGCGGGGTGGCCCACGATTTCAACAACATGCTGGGGGTCATTCTCGGATATGCCGAAATGGCCCTGCAAAAGACGGACCCGGCCCAGGAGATCCACGCCGAACTGCGGGAAATCATGCGCGCCGCGCGCCGCTCCAGCGAGATCACCCGCCAGTTGCTGGCCTTCGCGCGCCGGCAGGCGGTGGCCCCCCGGGTGATCGACCTCAACGCCGCGGTGGAAGGGCTTCTGCGGATGCTGCGGCGGCTCATCGGCGAGGACATCGATCTGTCCTGGCGACCGGGGCCGGGCCTGTGGCCGGTGATGCTGGACCCTTCGCAGCTCGACCAGGTCCTGGCCAACCTGTGCGTCAACGCCCGGGACGCCATCGAAACGGTGGGCAAGATCACCATCGAAACCGGCAACGTGGATTTTGATCACGCCTTTTGCCGCGACCATCCGGATTTCGTTCCCGGGCAGTACGTGCTGATGGCGGTGAGCGACAACGGCTGCGGGATGGAGGACGCCGTCCGCTCCCATGTCTTCGAGCCCTTTTTCACCACCAAGGCGGAGGGGCGCGGAACCGGGCTGGGGCTGGCCACCGTCTATGGGATCGTCAAGCAGAACCGGGGCTTCATCACCCTGTACAGCGAGCCCGGCAAGGGAACGAGCTTCAAGATCTATCTGCCCAGAGAGGCGGGGCCCGTCACGCCGGAGGTGGAGGCCGACAGGCCCGACATCCCCCGGGGCCGCGGGGAAACGGTGCTGCTGGTGGAGGATGAAGCAGCGGTCCTGAAGCTCGGCCGGATGATTCTGGAGGGCCTGGGGTACCGGGTGCTGGCCGCCGCCGGCCCCGATGAGGCCCTGGCCCTGTCCCGGACCCATGCCGGCCGGATCCACCTGCTGATCACCGACGTGGTCATGCCCGAGATGAACGGCCGTGATCTGGCCGCCCGGCTCAAGACCGAAACCCCGGATCTGAAGGTGCTTTTCATGTCCGGGTACACCGCCGACATCATCACGGAACGCGGGGGGCTGGCGGACAAGGTCCATTTCGTCCAGAAGCCCTTTTCGCGCCAGGAGCTGGCGCTGAAGGTGGCGGAAGCGCTGGGACAATCGGAGGCGGCATGAAAGAGATCCTTGCGGATGGGAAAAATGGGAATCATGGGAAGAATGAGGCGCATCCCCGGCCGATCCTGCCGCCGCGGGGCGACTACCAGGCCCTGCTTTCCTTTCAGAAAGCCGAGGTGGTCTACGACATCACGTTCCGCTTTGCCCACCAGTACCTGTCCCGCGGCGACCGCACCATCGACCAGATGATCCAGTCGGCGCGCTCGGGCAAGAAGAACATCCTGGAAGGCAGCAAGGCCGGCCTGACATCCAAGATGACTGAAATCAAGCTGACCAACGTGGCCCGCGCCAGCCTGGAGGAACTGCTCGACGACTACCGCGACTTTCTGCGGGCTCGCGACCTGCCGCTGTGGCCCAAAAATTCCAAAGAGGCGCTGTATGCCCCAGGTCTCGGGCGCCGAGAACCGCAGACTTTCGAGATCTACCGCCAAATCGTGGAAACCCGCCCGGCGGCCGTGGTGGCCAACCTGGCCATTTGCCTCATTCACCAGACCAACTACCTCATCGACCGCCAGCTTCAACGCCTGGAGCAGGACTTTCTCAAGCAGGGCGGCCTGCGCGAACGCATGACCCGCGCCCGCCTCGAAGCCAGAAGCGCCGCCCGCCAACCCTCCCATAACTCCCATTCCTCCCATCATTCCCATGGAGATGCAGACCCATGACCAAGACTGCCTGTATTCTCAGCCTGCTGCTCTGCATGCCCATCGGCATCTGCGGTGCCGAAGAGAAAATCTTCACCCTCAGCACCTCCTACAAGAGCCTGCTCTCCAACCCGGAGCAGACCGGGATGCTGGACCGCTTGATGCACGAAGCCTTCGGCCGCCTCGGCTGGCGGGCGCGGATCGTCTTCAACCCCACGGAACGGTCCCTGGCGGACGTCAACGCCGGTCTGGCGGACGGGGAACTGAACCGCGTCGAAGGCATGGAGAAAGATTTTCCCAACCTGGTGCGGGTGCCCGAGGCGAACATGACCATGAATTTCGTCGCCTTCGCCAGGCGGCCCTACCCCATCGACGGGTGGCAAAGCATTGAAAACCTGCACATCGGGATCGTGCGGGGCTGGAAAATCCTGGAAAACAACACCCGGGGTTTTCCCCACGTGGTCCTGGTGCCCACCGAAACCGAGCTGTTCACCATACTCCACAAGGACCGCATCGATGTCGCCCTGTACGACCAGCTCACCGGCCACGAGCAGCTCAGCCTGCGCGGCCTGGAGGGCATCCGGCACCTGGCGCCGCCCCTGGCAAGCCGGGAGATGTTTCTCTACCTGCACAAGCGCCATGCCGCCCTGGCGCCCGCGGTGGCCGGCGCCCTGAGGGCCATGAAACAGGACGGCACCTACGACCGGATCGTCCGGGAGGCCACCGCCCACCTGAAAATGGCGCAGTTTTGAAAAGGGTTGTCATGATCCACTGGACGCATTCCATCTCCTGGCGTTTTTCCCTCTATGCCCTGGCCTGCTTCATGGCCATCGTGCTCGTGTTCTCCACCGCCAATGGCCTGGTCGGCTACCATCGCGAAATGGATCACCTCGAGGAGGATCTGGAAAATATCTCCAACACCCTCATTCCCGAACTCGTGGCCGGCCTGTGGGTGACGGATCATGCCGCCGTCGAGCGGATCGTCGAAGGAATAGCCCGCTTCCGCTACCTCGTTCGGGTGGAGGTGCGAAACGACGAGGGCAGGCTGTTCGAGGCCGGCCGCCCGGTGGACTCGACCTGGAAGGTGGAATCCCGGGAACTCAACTACGACTACAGGGGAAGATCGGTGCCCGTCGGCGTCCTTTCCCTGTTCTTCGACCAGCGCCGCATGATGGGTGATGTTTTCCGGTCGGTACTCGTTTTTCTGCAACTGCAGATTTTTCTGTCCCTCGTCCTGGCCGCCGTCATCGCCGGCGCCTTCCATGGCGTTGTCGGCCGGCACCTGAAACGCCTGACCCAATTTCTCAAGGCGGATCATCCCACCCGCTTCGACCAGGCCTTTTCCTTGCGGCGCCCCAGGCCCGTGCAGGACGAGCTGCAACTGCTCGTCGACCATCTCAACGACCTGCGGCGCAAGATCGGCGCCTACGTGGATAAGGTCCAGGCGGCCAACGCCGAGCTGACCGCCCGCAACCACCAGTTGCTGGAAAGCCAACGCCGTTTGCGCGAGAGCCAGGCCAAGATCCTCAAACTACAGAAAGCGGAAAGCCTGGGCCGCATGGCCGGCGCCGTGGCCCACCACTACAACAACCTGCTCACCGGGGTGATGGGCAACCTGGAGTTGGCACTGGCGGATCCGACCGGAGACGCCGGGCCGTCGGAAGCAATTACCGAGGCGCTGAAGGCGGCCCGCCGGGCCTCCCGGCTGGGCGTCCTGATGCTGACCTATCTGGGTCAGGCCGAGACCCGGCGAAACGCCCTGGACCTGGGGCGGACCTGCCGCCAAGCCCTAAACGAATTCCGCAGCAAGGTGCCGGCCCGCCTGACCCTGAAGAGCGATCTGCCCGCGACCGGGCCGGTGGTGCTGGGCAACGACGAACAACTGCGGCAGGTCCTGGAAAATCTGCTCACCAATGCCGTGGAGGCCGTCGGCCAGGGGGGCGGGGAAATCGCCGTAGGCCTTGGCGGCGTGCCGGCCGCGGCAATCTCCGCCGCGCGGCGCTGGCCGGTGGACTTTTCCCCCGGCGTGGAGGATTATGCCTGCATCCAGGTGGCCGACACGGGCGGCGGCATGGCGCCCGAGGCGCACGAAAAGCTGTTCGATCCCTTCTATTCCACCAAGTTCACCGGCCGTGGCCTGGGGCTGGCCGTGACCCTGGGCATCGTCAAGGCCCACGACGGGTGCATCACGGTGGAAAGCGCCCCGGGAAAGGGTAGCATTTTCAGGATTTTTCTGCCGGTGGAGAGGGGAGAATCATCTTTGGATTTGCGCGAAACGAGGGGAAATGGGAGTGATGAGAAGTATGGAGGGTAGGAATAGAAACAAGCTGGAGGCCCAAAACGAGCTGCTGGCCGCCGTCGGCGAGGCGCAGGCCCTTTTCATATCCGGCCAGGAGCCAGACCAGGTTTATACCCAGATGCTCCAAATCCTGGTGCGGGCCACCAACAGCGAATACGGGTTTTTCGACGAGGTCATCCGCAACCCGGACGGAAAAACCGTCGAACGCATTCTGGCGATTTCAGACATTTCATGGAACGACGAATCCAGGCGTATCTACCAGGAGATTAAAGCAGGGCGCTTCGAGCTTCTATCCCTGGACAATTTGGCCGGCGCCCCGGTACTCGAAAATCGCACCGCCATCGCCAACGACGCCCCCAACGACCCGCGCGCCAAGGGCCTTCCCGCAGGCCACCCGGCCATCCGGCGTTATATGGGCATTCCGTTGCACTTCGGGGATGAACTCATCGGCGTGGTGGGCGTGGCCAACCGGCCGGACGATTACACCGAGGAGATCGCCGCCTTCATCCGGCCGCTGACCCAGGCCGCCGCCGCCATGATCCAGGCCGGCCGGGCGGCGCGCCGGGAACGGGAAATGCTGGCCGCCCTGAAGGCCAGCGAAGAACAGTACCGCCTGATCGCCGAGACCTCCCAGGAGGGGATCTGGGCCGTGGACGCCGACTTTCGCACCACCTACGTCAACGCGCGCATGGCCGCCATGCTGGGCTGCGCGCCGCCGGAAATGCTCGGCCGCCCGGTGGCGGATTTCATCCATGCGGAAGACATGGACGACTACCGAAGAAAGGTGGCGCAGCGCCTCCAGGCCAGTGGCGATCTTTCCTACGAGCGCCGCCTCCGGCGCCGGGACGGCGCCGTCGTGTGGACCCTGGTGTCCGCCAGCCCCATGTACGACGAGGGCGGCGTCTTTGCCGGCTCCTTCGCCATGTTCACCGACATCACCGTGCGCAAGCGGATGGAAGCCCAGCTCAGGCAAAACGAAACCCGCTTCCGCCAGATGTTCATCAACGCGCCCATGCCCTACCAGTCCCTGGACGAGCAGGGCAATTTCCTGGATGTCAACCAGGCGTTTCTCGATGCGCTCGGCTACCGGCGCGAGGAGCTCATCGGGCGCAACTTCGGTGAAATCCTGC
>CALJLV010000244.1 GCA_937982505.1 uncultured Desulfobacteraceae bacterium
GGGCCAAAGCCGAGGAAGAGGCCCGCCAAAAGGCCGAAGAAGAGGCAAGGGCCAAAGCCGAGGAAGAGGCCCGCCAAAAGGCCGAGGAAGAGGCAAGGGCCAAAGCCGAGGAAGAGGCCCGCCAAAGGGCCGAAACCCAAAAACTCGCCGCCCAGCGGGCCGAAGCCCGCCAGGCCGCCGCGCAAAAGGAGCCCCAGGTGTCTGTGACCTACAACACGGCGGATGCCCCCCCCGCCGCCGATCCGACCCGAAAACGCGAGCAACTGGCCATCATCGGGGCGGCAGGCGCCCTGGCGCTGGTCTTTGCCCTCATCCTTGCCGCCAGCATGGCCAATTCGAGCAAGTATTATCTGAAACCGACTACCCAGGGGCTCGAAATCTGGCAGGGCAGATTCGCCCCCCTCGGCATGCGCCAGATCATCAGCCTGCCCGGGATCGCCGGTCCGGAAAGCATCCAGCCCGCCTATCGTAAAAAGGAGGTCATGGGATACGCGGTGGCCTATCATCTGGCCCAGGCGGATGCCCTTCTGGTCCAACGCGGCCTGCCGGATTTCGAGGCCATCAAGGCCCAGCTGAATACAGCGCTCGGTTACGCCACGGTCCGCGAAGAACGCGAACGCATCCAACATCGCCTGGACGGCATTGACAAAGCCATCCTGATCTACAAGGCACAGGTGGCCGCCGCCCAGCAAACCCTCGACGGCCTGGACCAGGCCATTCACAACTACCGTGAAGCGGTGCGACTGGCCACGGATCCCATTGAAATCCAGGCCATCGAGGCCCAGATCGCCTCGGCCGAGAAGGCCTATGCCGACATTGAGGCACGGCTGGCCGAAGAGGCGGCCCAGGGGACCTCGCCCCCCCTGCAAGACGAAAAACCGGCCTCCTGATCTGCCGCGGCCGTGACTTCTTGACCCTGCGGGGCGCACCGGGAATCCCGGAGCGCCCCGCATCTTCTCAGGCCTCGATCCAGTCGAAGGTGCGCTTTACCGCTTTTTGCCACGCCGATAGATGGTCCCGGCGCTGCCGGTGGCTCATCGACGGCGTCCACACCTTGTCCTGGACCCAGTTGCGGCCCACCTCTTCCAGATCGCGCCAGAATCCCACCGCCAGTCCGGCCGCGTAGGCCGCCCCCAGGGCGGTGGTCTCGGTGACCCGGGGCCGTATCACGGGCACCCCCAGAATGTCGGCCTGAAACTGCATCAGAAGCTCGTTGGCCACCATTCCGCCATCCACTTTGAGACGGGTCAGGGCCACGCCCGAGTCGCGATCCATGGCGGCGACGATGTCCGCCGTCTGATAGGCCACCGCCTCAAGCACCGCCCGGGCCAGATGCCCGCGGTTGACATAGCGGGTCAGGCCCACCATCACGCCTCGGGCGTCGGCCCTCCAGTAGGGAGCAAAAAGGCCGGAAAAGGCCGGCACGATATAGGCCCCGCCGTTGTCCGCGACGCTGCGGGCCAGTTCCTCGATCTGCGGCGCACTGTCGATCAGCCCCAGGTTGTCCCGCACCCACTGCACCAGGGCCCCGGCGATGGCGATGGAGCCTTCCAGGCAGTAGACGGGTCTGTGATTTCCCACCTGATAGGCCACTGAAGTGATCAGTCCCTGGCCCGAGGCCATGGGGTTCTCTCCGGTATTGAGGAGCAGAAAACAGCCGGTGCCGTAAGTGTTCTTGGCCTCTCCGGGGGCAAAACAGGCCTGGCCCATCAAGGCGGCCTGCTGGTCTCCAAGGGCTCCGCAAACCGCTACCCGGGCACCCAAAGGGCCGCCCGGCGAAGTATAGCCCCAGATCTCGGGATCCGAGGAGGGAACGATGCGCGGCAGCATGCGCCGATCGATGTCCAGGACCGAGAGGATCTCCGGATCCCAGTCGAGGCGTTCGAGGTCCATCATCAGGGTACGGCTGGCGTTGGTCACGTCGCTGATGTGGGCGCCGCCGTCCGGACCGCCGGTAAGCCACCAGACCAGCCAGCTTTCCACGGTGCCGAAATAGGCGTCGCCGGCGGCGGCCGCGGTTCGCGCCGCTGGCACCGCATCGAGGATCCAGCGGATCTTGGGCCCCGAAAAATAGGTGGCCACCGGCAGTCCCGTACGCCGGCGAAACCGGTCCTGGCCGCCTTCGGCCGCCAGGCGGCGGCAGATCTCGTCGGTGCGCGTGCACTGCCAGACCACTGCGTTGTAATAGGGGCGGCCGGTCTTGCGGTCCCAGACGATGGCGGTTTCGCGCTGGTTGGTGATGCCCAGCGCGGCCAGCCGGCCCCCGTCGATCCCGGTTTTTTTGATGGCGTTGCGCATCACGGCGAAGGCGTTGTCACGGATTTCGACAGGATCATGTTCCACCCATCCGGGCCGCGGAAAAATCTGAGCGTGCTCGCGCTGGTCGAAACCGACCATTCGCCCCTCCCGGTCGAAGATGATGAATCGATTGCTCGTGGTGCCCAGGTCCAAAGCACCGATGTAATCGCCCATGCCATGGCCTCCTTGTTGCGCGTCTCTTGCTTGAGGGATTGACACGGCGCCCTTACCCGTCTGGGGGCAGACGCATCTGGCCGGCCCGGTGGCAGGCCACGCGATGGTCCGGCTCGGCTCCGTCCATCGCTTGCAGCACGGGTTCCTCCCGCCGGCAGCGGTCCACCGCCAGGGGACATCGCGGATGGAAGCGGCAGCCGGCGGGCGGATCGATGGGCGAGGGCACATCTCCGCCCAGCAGGGGCCTCCCCTTCCGGCGGGCGGGGTCGGGCACCGGAATGGCCGAAATCAGGGCCACGGTGTACGGGTGAAGCGGCGCCTGGTAGAGCCGATCCGCATCGGCCGTTTCCACGATTTTTCCCAGGTACATCACGGCGATGCGATCCGAGACATGTTTGACCACCGCCAAGTCGTGGGTGATGAAGAGATAGGCCAGCCCCATCTCGCGCTGCAGGTCGAGGAGCAGGTTGAGGATCTGGCTCTGGATCGAGACGTCCAGGGCCGAAACCGGCTCGTCGCAAACGATGAGCCGCGGGTTCAGGGCCACGGCCCGCGCAATGCCGATACGCTGGCGCTGACCTCCGGAAAATTCGTGGGGAAACCGGTTCTGGGCTCCGGGGTCCAGTCCCACCCGTTCCAGAAGCCTCTCCACGGCCGCGGCCTGCTGCCCGGGACCGCCGATCCGGTGAATCCGAAACGGCTCTCGCAGTATTTCTCCCACGGTGTGGCGGGCATTGAGGGATTCGAAGGGATCCTGGAAAATCATCTGCAAATCGCGGCGGATCTGCTTGAGACGACCGCCCCTGACCACGGCCAGATCCTGACCATCGACGCGTACCCGACCGGCCGTGGGCCGGTAGAGGCGCACGACACAACGGCCCACTGTGGTCTTGCCGCATCCCGACTCGCCCACCAAACCCAGGGTCTGGCCGGCCTCCACGGTGAGATTCACCCCGTCCACGGCCCTCACCGTGGCCACCGGGCGGAACAGGACCCCGCCCCGCAGGGGGAAATGCATTTTGAGATCGGAGACCTGAAGCAGGGCGGATGTCATCTTGTCTCTCACGGGGTCAGCGGTGGGGGTACAAAAAACAGGCCACCTCATGCTGCTCGTCGACCACCGCCCCCAGAGCCGGAGACTCGCGGCGGCAAACGCTCATGGCATGGGGACAGCGATTGGCAAAACGGCATCCCGCAAGCCTCTCTGCCAGCGCCGGCACCGTTCCGGCCACGGTGGCCAGAGGCTGCTTGCGCGGGCTGTCCAGACGGGGGATGGCCCGCAGCAATCCCTGCGTGTAAGGATGCCGGGGCGCGGCAAAAAGCCGGCCCACGGGAGCGCTTTCCACCACCCGACCGGCATACATCACCGCCACCTGGTCGCAGATCTGGGCAATAACGCCCAGGTCGTGGGTGATAAAGAGCAGGGCCATCCCGGTCTCCCGTTGCAGCTCTTGCATCAGGGACAGAATCTGGGCCTGGATGGTCACGTCCAGGGCCGTGGTGGGCTCGTCGGCGATGAGGATGTCCGGCCTGGCGGCCAGGGCCATGGCGATCATCACCCGCTGGCGCATCCCGCCGGAGATCTGGTGGGGATACTCTCCGACCCGCCGCCGCGGATCCGGAATGCGCACCCGATCGAGAATCTCGATCACCGCCCGGGCCACCTGGTTCGGGTTCAGTTCGGGCCGGTGCAGGTGGAAGACCTCGGCCACCTGGGCCCCGATGGGGTGCACCGGATTGAGGGCCGTCATGGGCTCCTGAAAGATCATGGCGATACGGTTGCCCCGAATCCGATGCATGCCCTGCGCCGGAAGACGCACCAGATCCTCGCCGTCAAGCCACACGGCGCCTTCCTCGATGCGGCCGGCCGGCCGGGGCAAAAGGCGGGTCACGGCCAGGGCCGTGACACTCTTGCCGCACCCCGATTCGCCCACCAGACCCAAGGTCCGGCCCCGGGACAGTTGCAGCCAGACATCCTCCACGGCGCGCCAGCGGCCCTGATCGGTGGCGAAACTCACCGCCAGTCCCTCGACCTTGAGAATGGGTGTCTCTTCCATGGGGAGCCTCACCGGATCGACGCCATTTTGTAGGTATCGTCGATCCGGGTTGCCGGCGCAAAGACCCGGCCGGCCTTCATGGCCTCCCGGGTCTCGTGGTGGCGCTGGGCGTCGAACCAGAAAAGACCGCCTGTGGCGCTGTTGAACGGATCGAAGAGGTTGTTGCTGTGACGGGTCCCGGCCGGATCGGGCAACCGCCACCAGCGCCAGTAGGCCTGGCGCACATAGGGGACCATGAAGGTGGGAACGAAGGCGCCGATCTCGTGAATCCGCTCCTGGATCCGGCGACTGAGCCGGGCCCGCGTCTCGCCGTCCAGGGAGCTGCGATAGGCCTCGATGAGCCGGTCCATCTCGGGATCGTCCGTGTTGGTGATGTTGTTGGTCTGGGGCTTGTGGGCGTTGTCCGAGTGAAAATGCTCCCAGTACTGGGGCCGCAGCGAGGTGCTCCACCCCATCCAGGCCACATCGTGCTTCTTTTCCAGCACCTTCTTGAACGAGGCGGCCGGATCCAGGCGCCGCAGGGTCAGTTCGATGCCGGCCTTCTTGGCCTCCTCCTTGAGGACCACCAGCCGGGGGGTATGTTCCTCCAGGGTATAGGTGACCTCCACGGCGAAGCGCCGCCCATCAATGCTCCAGATCCCGTCCCGGCCCCGCCGCCAGCCGGCTTCGGTCATCAGCGCGGTCACCTTGTCCAGATCGAAGCGCCGTGCCCGGATCTGGGGATGACTGTAAGCCCCGTAGCCCATGAATCCGTGCTCCAGGCGGAAGTAATCGCCGCGCAGCACCTTTTCGATCACCGTTTCGATGTTCATCGCATGGGCGAAGGCATAGCGCAGGCGCGGGTCGCGGAAAAGGTCGCGGTCCAGGTTGAGCCACAGCCCCTGGGCCGACTGCTGGGTGTCGTTGAAGAACCAGATGCGCTCTATGTATCCGCGCCTTACCGCCTCCGTTCGGGACTTGACGTGCCAGTAATCGGGCAGGTTGAGCCCGAAGGTATCCAGGCGCCCCTTCTTGAAGTGTTCCCACATGAGATTGAAGTCGCGCACCACGGTGTAGACGACCTTGTCCACGTTGAAGCGATGCTTGAAGTAGCGCAGGTTATCACCCCACCAGTGCTCTTGGCGCTTGAAGCGGATGCGCCGGCCCTTTTCGAAGTCGCTGATCTGGTAGGGGCCGGTATTGGGCACGATGCGCCAGTTGTAGGCGCGCACGAAGTCGGCATCCAAGGTCCCGTAGTAATGGCGCGGGGTCGGCCCCAGTCCGATGCGCAGGTGCAGATCGGGAACCGGCCGGGCCGCCACGACGGCCAGGGTGTGGTCGTCGTAGACCACCACCTTCTCGATCTCCCGGCTGTAGTAGTCGTTGTACCAGGGCGCCACGATGTGCTTCGATCGCATGAAGTCCAGGGTAAAGGCGAAATCGTCGGCCGTTACCCGATGGCCGTCCGACCAGCGGGCCTCCAGGTTGAGCTTGAAGTACATGGTGCGCCCATCGGGATCGAAGGCCCAGTGGGTGGCCAGTTCGGGAATGATCCGTTCCGTGTTGGGGTGGATTCCGATGAGGCTCAGCTGGTTGTCGAGAATGGCGCTGCGAAAGCTCGAATTGGAGTCCGGCCCCACGGTGCGAAAGGTGAGCGGAAAACTGAGCAGGGCTTCGTGCAGGGTCCCGCCGCGCACCGCTGTGGGCGAAGCGTAAATCGGATCGGTGTCGTTGGTCTGCCAGAGGATCCCCCCGGGAAGATTGGCCCGCGGGGGCGGTGCGGGAGCGGCCCCCGGCCTGGGCGCAGAGACCGGCGCCGGGTCCTCACCACAGCCCCAAAGGCCAAACAGGGCTGCCATGCACATGGCCACATGCAGCCAGCGGACGACGGTGCGATGGTTCATGAAATTCCCATTTGGCCGGGCAACCGGGCGGTGCGCGTCAGCGGCCAGGTCGGACGAATTCGAGGTGGCCGACCTGCCCGGAAATCGGAAAAAGACCTCGGGCTCTCTGCCCTGCAATCACGCGCCCTATTCATAGACCGTGTAGCGCTTGGGATCGAAGGCCTCCCGCACCGCCTCGCCGATAAAGGTCACGGTCACCAGGGTGACCACCATGGCCCCTACCACGGCGGCCACGATCCACCAGGCGCTCATGTAGGCCCAGCCCTGCTGGAGCAGTTCGCCCCAGCTCGGGGTCGGTGGAGGCAGGCCAAACCCCAGATAGTCCAGCGAGGTGAGGGCCACAATCCCCGAAGCCACCGAAAAAGGGGCGTAGGTCACGATCACCGCCACGGTATTGGGCAGGATGTGGCGCAGGATGATGCGTCCGTGGGAAGCCCCCAGGACCTGCGCCGCCAGCACGTAGTCGCGCGTGCGCTCCTTGTAAGTGACCGTGCGCATGGTCCAGGTGATCCCGATCCACCCGAAAAACGCCATGATGGCGATCAGCAAGGCGAAGCTGGGCACCACGATGGACGAAACGATGATCACCACGTAGAGAAACGGCATGTTGGCCCAGATCTCGATGACCCGCTGGAAAAAGAGGTCGAAGCGCCCGCCGAAATAGCCCATGGCGCACCCGATGCTCACCCCGATGGCATAGTTGGCCGCCAGCAGCCCCAGGGAAAAGAAAATGGCGATGCGAAAGCCGTAGACCAGCCGCGCCAGCACGTCACGCCCCACGGTGTCCGTTCCCAGGTAATGCCTTTCGGACCAGCTCGGGGCGAAGGGGGGGAAGGCGTCCGTGCGCAGATCGGTACTGTAGGGCCCGTAGGGCACCGGGGGCATCAGAACCCAGCCCGCGCCGCGGCCCGCGGCCAGATGCCGCCGGAGATGGCGGTAATCGGTTTCATAATCGTAGTCCAGACCGAAGGTGCGCCCCGGCAGGGGATCGCCGTAGGTGGGCCAGTAAAACCGGCCCTCGTAGTGGACCAGGATGGCCCGGTCGTTGACCAGCAGCTCGGCGGCCAGGGAGAAAAGGATCAGGAGACAAAAGATCCAAAAGGACCAGTAGCCGCGGCGAATCGACCGGAAGCGCCGGATTTTCTGGACGGTCAGCGGGTTGAGACGAAAACGCATGGGCACCGGCTTCAAGCTTCCTGTTTCCAATTTCCAGTTTCCAGTTTCACTCGAACTGCACCCGCGGATCCACCACGGCCACGCACAGATCCGAAAGGATGTTGCCGATGAGAAACAAAACGGCGCTGATGACCAGGATCCCCAGCACCACCGGATAGTCGCGCTCCACCACCGACTCGTAGCCCAGCAGCCCCATGCCGTTGATGTTGAAAACCTTCTCGATGAGAAAGGACCCCGAGACGATGACCGAAACGTTGTTGCCGAAGCTGGTGGCGATGGGGATCAGGCTGTTGCGCAGGGCGTGGCGGAAAACGGCCCGCCGGAAAGGGAGCCCCTTGGCCACGGCGGTGCGCACGTAGTCGGCGGCCAGGTTGTCCATCAGGGTGTTCTTCATCAGCAGGGTCATGACAGCGAAGGACCCGCAAACATAGGCCGTCAAGGGCAAAGCGGTGTGCCAGAGAAGGTCGAGGACCTTGCGGGCGGCGGAAAAGTCGGGAAAATCCTCGCTCACCAGTTCTCCCAGGGGAAAAATCTCCCACACCGAGGCGAAGAGCATCAACAGGAGGACCCCCACCACCCAGCCGGGGATGGCGTAGCCGATGAAAACCGCCACCGAGGTCAGGTTGTCGAAGCCGCTCTGGTGGCGCAGGGCCTTGGCGATCCCCAGGGGGATACAGACCCCGTAGACCAGGATCAGGGTCAGGATCCCGAAGTAGAGGGAAACGGGAATCCGTTGGGCGATCATCTGCCAGACCGGATCGTAATAGCGCGTGGAGGTGCCCAGATCCCCGCGCACTACCTGGGAAAGCCAATGCAGATAGCTGACGAAAACCGGCTTGTCGAACCCGTAGTAAGTCCGCAGTTCGGCGATCTGGGCCTCGGAGAGGGGTTGCTTCTGTTCGGCCGGACCGGCGGCCAGCCCCCCGGCCTGAGACTGCATCTGGCGCGACTCAAGGATGATCCGCTCGATGGGACCGCCCGGCACCAGCCGGGTGATCACAAAGACCATCACCGTGATCCCGATCAGGGTGGGAATCACCAGCAGCAGGCGCCGGATGAAATAAGCGGCCATTGAAGGTCCCGGAAAAAGGAAACGGCCCTCGGCGGGAAACGCAGGCGACGCCTTGCCCCCGCGCAGACCGGTTTGTGCGTTGTGAGAAACCACAGTTTCGCGTGGCAAAAGCGCTTGAAGCTGTTGAATCGCTTGGCTCCGTCCGGCAAAACGGTCACCAATTTAGCTTAGAGCGAGATGCATTTCAAGGTTTGCACTCCATGCCCCTGGAACTCCGCCCGCCCCACAGCCCGACGCTACAGGCCGTCGAACCCCAGCGGGGGCAGTTTCCCGTTGCCCCAGGTCTTTGCCGGCGGGTCGTGGCAGGCCCGACTTGACAAGCGGCGGGCTTTCGGCCTAGTTGGGAATCTTCCCTTCACCCATCGGCGAAAGGTTTCTCCCATGTCCGACGCCCAGTCCTGTCCGGTTCCCGCATCTGAAATCGCCCACCGCGTGGCCCAGCTGCAAGTCCACCTGCAGCGCCTGGATCTGTGCGGCGCCCTGCTGGCCCAAAACTCCGATCTGTTCTATTTCGCCGGCACCATTCAGCAGGCCCACCTCTACATCCCTGCCGCCGGTCCACCGGTTCTGATGGTGCGCAAGCACCTGCCGCGAGCGGAAAAGGAATCCCCGTTGGAGCGGATTGTGGAGCTGGACAGTCCCCGGCGGATACCGGCGGTCCTCTCCGATTTTGGTCTGCCGCCGCCGCGCCGTCTCGGCCTGGAATTGGACGTGCTGCCGGCTCAGCGGTACCTGGGGCTGCGCCGCATCCTGCCCCAAACTCGGATGGAGGATGCCAGCGACGCCATCCGCCGGGTGCGGGCGGTCAAGTCGTCCTATGAGATTGAGCTGATCCGGGAAGCGGCCCGACGCGCCGACCGGGTCGCCGCCGCCGTTCCAGCCCTGCTGCGCCCCGGGATCAGCGAAGTGGCCCTGGCCGGGCAAATCGAGGCCCAGGCGCGGCGCCTGGGCCACCAGGGCATCGTGCGCATGCGTCTGTGGGGCGCCGAACTTTTCTATGGTCACCTGATGAGCGGAGCCAACGCCGCCGCGCCGAGCTACCTGGCCTCGCCCACCGGCGGCCGCAGCCTGGGACCGGCCGTGGCCCAAGGCCCCAGCCTGGCCCCCATCGAAGCCAATGTGCCGATCCTGGTCGATTATGTCTTTGCCCATGAAGGGTACCTGGCGGATCATACCCGCATCTTCGTCATCGGCGATCTGCCGCGGGATCTGCATCAGGCCCACGAGGCCATGGTGGCCTTGCAGAACGAACTGGCCGACCGCATGCGGCCCGGGGCTGTGACCGGGGAACTGTACGCCTGGGCAATGGAACGAACCGCCCAGATGGGGTATGCCGACTGGTTCATGGGCGCCGAGACGGACCGCATTCGCTTCGTCGGCCACGGGATCGGCATCGAACTGGACGAGTATCCCTTTCTGGCCGCCGGGCAGGAAATGCCCCTGGCCGCAGGGATGGTGATCGCCCTGGAGCCGAAGCTGATCTTTCCGGGGCGGGGCGTGGTGGGAATCGAAAACACCCACCTGGTGACGGATGCGGGCCTCGAACGTCTGACACGTTTTGGGGACGCGGTCGTGGCCGTCTGAAGCGCCATAAAAAAGGGAACGGGGCAGTTTCCCCGTTCCCTTGAAAAAGCTGGATGGCCAACCGGTTAGCGTTTGGAGAACTGGAACCGGGCGCGGGCGCCGCGCTGGCCGTACTTCTTGCGTTCTTTTTCCCGCGGATCGCGCTTGACGAACCCCGCCTTCTTGAGCGGCAGACGGAATTCCGGATTGACGAGCATCAGCGCCCGGGTGATCCCGTGGCGGATGGCGCCGGCCTGGCCGTTGATCCCGCCTCCCTGGACCCGGATCTTGACATCGTAGGCGCCCTGGGTATTGGTCAAGCGGAACGGATCGAGCATCATGGTCCGGGCCGACTCAACCTTGAAATAGTCCTCCAGGGGACGATCGTTGATGGAGACCTCTCCGCTGCCCGGGGTCAACCAGGTGCGGGCGATGGCGCTCTTGCGCTTGCCAGTGGCGTAGAAGACGTTTTCCTGTTCCATGAATCTTTCCACTCAATCGAGACGGGTTGTCGGCTTATGCAAGCAGTTGGAGGGGTTCAGGCTGCTGGGCGGCATGGGGATGGTCGCTGCCGCCGTAGACCTTCAGCTTCTTGAACAGCTGCCGCCCCAGCCGGTTCTTGGGCAGCATCCCGCGCACCGCGAAACGCACCAGATTCTCGGGCCGCTGGGTCTTGAGCTTTTCAGCCGTGACGCTCTTGATCCCCCCGATGTAGCCGGTATGCCGGTAGTAGGTCTTCTGCTGCCATTTGGCGCCCGTCAATTTGACCTTGGCGGCATTGATCACGATGATGTGATCGCCCATGTCCGCATGGGGGGTGAACAGGGGGCTGTGTTTGCCCCGCAGGCGTGCCGCCACCTGGGAAGCCAGTCTCCCCAGCACGGCCCCCTCGGCGTCGACGATGAACCAATTACCCGGATTATCGCTGTTTTTGGCGCTGTAGGTGTATTTTTTCACGGTTCAACACTCCTGTGGGTTCTGACGAATTTGGGACTATTAATTAAAACGGCGGCGCCTGTCAAGTCCAAAAACAGGCCTTTGACAGGCGCGGGTCCAAAATGGCATGAATCGCTTTGCCGCTCGAATTCCTCATCCCTGCAAGACGATGCCATAAAGTTGGTGACAATGAACGAACTGGAAATTGAAGTCAAGTTTTTTGTGGGCCATCCCCAGGAGTTGCGCCGGCGCATCCTGGCCCTGGGAGCCACCGGCGGCGGACGGGTTTTCGAGCGCAACGAAGTCTTCGACGACGCCCGCCGCACCCTGAAAAGCCGCGGTGAACTGCTCCGGCTGCGCCAGGATACGGCCTGCCGCCTGACCTACAAACAGCCGGGCGACCCCTCTCAGGACCAGTTCAAGATCCAGTGCGAGCGGGAAACCGTCGTGGCCGATGGGCAGGTCCTGCGTGCCGTCTTCCAGGCCCTGGGCCTCAACACGGTGCTGATCTACGAAAAGTGGCGCGAAACCTTTCACCAGGACGGGGCCCATCTGTGCCTGGATGAATTGCCTTTCGGCCATTTTCTCGAAATTGAAGGAACGCCGGCGGATATTCGACGCCTGGCCCAAACCCTGGAACTCCCCTGGAAGCGGCGCATCCTGGTCAACTACCACCAGATCTTTGGCCTCATCGCCGAATCCGAAGCCCTCCCCTTTGCCCATATCACCTTTGACAATTTCCGGGGCTTGACCCTGGATCTGCAGCCCTACCGGCACCGCTTCGAGGCCGAGCCGGGCCGATGAGGAGATCTCCATGACGGCGGCGCCTTTCCCCCCCTGGCCGGCCGGAAGCGATTTTACACTGGTAAACCTGAACCTGCGCTTCGGCCTGGCCCAGGACGGCGAAAACCGCTGGGACCGGCGGCGCCGGCTGTGGCCGACTTTTCTGGAACGCTGCCCGGCCGATTTTCTCGTCCTCCAGGAGGTCAACGACTTTCAGGCCGACGATCTCCAAGCGCTTCTGGGCGCCTACGGCTGCGTCGGCCGCCGGCGTCCCGCCCCCCAATCCTGGCAGCACAACCTCATCTGGTACCGGCGTGAGTGGACTTGCGAGGCGAGCGATCACTTCTACCTGAGCCCCACCCCGCAGATTCCCAGCCGTTTTCGCGCCAGCCGCTGGCCCCGCCAGTGCAGCGCGGCCGTCTTTACCCGGGACGGATGCCGGCTGGCCATCGCCGCCACCCACCTGGATTTCGATTTTCAGGTCCAGGAGGCCAGCGCACGCTTGATCCGCCGGCGCGTCGACGCCATGGCCGCCGCCGCCAACGCCACCATCGTCGCCGGCGACTTCAACGCCCCTCCCGGCACCCCGGCCCATCGCGTCCTCACCGTCGATCCGCATGTCGACGGCCGGACGATACCATCCTTCAAAGACGTTTTCGCTCCGCCCTACCCTGGAACCCATCATGGGTTCACCGGCAGCCGCGACGGCGACTACATCGACTGGATCCTCTACCACGGCGCCATCGAAGTCCTCCGCTGCGGCGTTCTGCAGACGCCAATCGAGGGGCGCCACCTCTCCGACCACTATCCGGTCTGGGCGGCCTTCGGCTGGCAGGCGCCGCAACGGGCAGCAACCCATGCCGCCGATCATCAGCCGGCGGTCCGGCGCACCAAATGAGCGCTGCCCGAGAAACCGGCAGCATTGGGTCTTAGAAGAGGCGCGACTGGACCTTGAGGCCGAGGTGGCGCCAGGCGCTCTCGGCAGCCTTGCGCCCGGTGGAGGTCCGCGTGACCATGCCGATGGCCAGCAGGTAGGGTTCCACCACATCCACTAAAGTGTCGGCATCCTCCTGCAAGGTCGCCGCGATGGCTTCGATCCCCACCGGCCCGCCGCTGTAGTAATCGATGATGGTGCGCAGATAGCGACGGTCCAGGCGCGTCAGGCCCAGGGCGTCGACCCCTTCCAGGCTCAGGGCGGCGGCCACGGTGGCCTCGTCGATGCGTCCGTCCCCGCGCACCTGGGCATAGTCGCGCACCCGCTTCAAGAGGCGGTTGACGATCCGGGGGGTCCCCCGGCTGCGATGGGCCAGGGCCTGGGCGGCCGGAGCGTCGATGGGAACCTGCAGCAGGGACGCCGAGCGGTGGGTGATCCAGACCAGATCGTCGATGGTGTAAAAATCGAGATGGCGCATCAGCCCGAAGCGGTCCCGCAGGGGGGCCGACAGCATCCCCACCCGGGTGGTGGCGCCCACCAGGGTGAAACGGTGGAGGCGGAATCGGTGGCTGCGGGCATGGATCCCCTTGTCGAAGACAAAATCCACGGCGAAGTCTTCCATGGCCGGGTAGAGGAACTCCTCCACCGACTTGGGGGTGCGGTGGATCTCGTCCACGAACAGGACATCGCCCTCCTCCAGGTGGGTCAACAACCCGAGCAGGTCGCCGCCTTTTTCCAGGGCCGGACCCGACGTCACCGTCAGGTTGCGCCCCATTTCGTTGGCGATGATGTGGGCCAGGGTGGTCTTGCCCAGGCCAGGAGGCCCGTGAAAGAGCAGATGTTCGAGGGGTTCAGCCCTCTTGCGGGCGGCTTCCAGGGCGATGCTGAGCGTCTCCACCAGTTGTTGCTGGCCGATGTATTCCGCCAGCCGGGAGGGCCTCAGGCTGAGGATCTCCGGTTCCTGGTCCTCCGGCTGGGCCGCAGCGGTGGTGGCGGGCAGCTCCTGGTCGAAGCGCTGGGAAAGGATGCCGTCGCTCATCGCTGCTTTTCGCCCCGGTAGACTTCATCAAAGAGGGCCTCGGGCGTGTCGATGGCCGGGTTGCGCGCAAACGCCTCTTCGATCATGCGGCGCGCCTCGGCCGACTTGTAGCCGAGCTGGGCCACCAGAACGTCGATCACTGGGGTGACCATATCCTTGGCCGCCGCCGAGGCCGGCCGATCCGCGTCGCGAATCATGGCGAACTTGCCCATCTTGCCTTCCAGGGTGGCCACGATCTTCTGGGCCGTGCGCGCCCCGATCCCCTTGAGCTGCCTGAGGATCGCCACATCCCGGTCCTCGATGGCCCGGGCGATCTGGCGCACCGGAAGGGTCATGGCCCGCACCGCCTTGGTCGGTCCGATGTCCTCCACGGAGGTGAACATCTGAAAAAACTCTTTCTCGGCTTCCAGCAAAAACCCGATCAAGAGCGGCTTGGGTTGCCGTTCGGTCTGCTGGTGATAGATGTAAAGGGAGACCGGGTCACCCAGACACTTGTCCTCCAGGCTTTCCATCACCCCGGCGGGGACCAGCACCTCGTATCCCACCGCCCCGGCAAGCAGCAGGATGCGATCTTCGTACTTTTGCAGCAGCTTGCCTTCTAGGTAGCCGATCATGGCACCTGCGCTCCTCCAAAGCGGTAAAGGCCCACCAGCGCCAGTCCCAAGGCATCCGAGGCGTGGTCCGGCCGTATCACCTGGGCGGCGCCCAGGGTCTGGCGCACCGCTGCCTCCAGTTGCGCCTTGCCCGCATTGCCGTTTCCGGTCAGCACCCGCTTGGCTTCCCGCACCGCCACCTGGCGGGTCTCGAGCCCGTTCTGGCGGCCGGCCAAGAGGATCACCCCGGTCACCTTGCCCAGGGTCAGGCCGGACTTGGGGTAGCGCGCCAGGGAAAAAACATCCTCGACCACCATCAGATCGGGGGCCTCTTCAACCAACAGGCGGCACAATCTTTGGTGGATGGATTCCAGGCGCAATGCCAGAGGATGATGGGCGGGCGTGCGAATCGTCCCATAGGCGAACCCGCTCACCCGCAGCGCTCGCCCGTGCACCAGACCGATACCGGTGGCGGCCAGCCCTGGATCGATCCCCAGCACCTTGACCCGCCTGCCGCCGCCGCGCCTCAATCGGTCTCCTTGACCTTTTGCCGGGCGATCTGGGCTTCATTGGATTTGGGATACTTGCGAATCAGCTCCTTGAGGATCAACCGGGCATTGGCCTTGTCGCCAAGGTTGAAAAACGCAAGCCCCTGCTTGAGCAGGCAGGCCTCGATCTTGTTGCTGTCCGGATAGTTCTCGATCACCTTCTGATATTCGAGGATGGCCTTCTCGTACCACTGTTCGCGGTAGTAGGTTTCTCCCAACCAGAATTGGGCGTTGCCGGCCAGCTTGGATTTCGGGTGAAGCGACAACAGCCGCTCGAACCCGCTCCGGGCGCCCTCCAGGGCGCCCCGGTCGAAATCCCGCTTGGCGGCGGCATAGAGTTCATCGGGAGACGCCGGAGGCGCCGGGGGCATGCCGCCTTGTGGTGGCTGGGCGCCGCCGCCGGCAGTCGGCACGGGGCCTGCCGGCACCTGCGCGGACGCGCCTGCCGGCGGCTCGGCAACTTCCAGATTGAGATAGGCTTCAATTGCCTGGACCCGGTAAAGACTTCTGGTCAGATCGTTTTCGAGTCTCGCCAGACGCCCCTGGTCATCGGTCTCCGTCAAGCGCTTGTTCAGCGCGTATTGGCTCTCCTCGATACGCCCCTGCAACTGGGCCACATCGGCCTTGATGCGCTCGAGTTCAGCGCGGCTTTCGGCCAACTGCCCCCGCAGGGTCTGCTCCTGGTGCTGGCCGCTCTGTTCGACGCTACTCACGCGCCGCTCCAGCGAAACCCGCGCGGACTCCAGCTCGGCCAGACGCAAGTCGTGCCGGGTGATATCCTCCTGGATCGAGCAGGCCCCGAGAAACACCGAACCCAGAACCACAAAGAGCCGATACATGTGCCGTCGTTTTGGATTGCGCATGGCATCAACAAAAAAGCCCGCCTGAAGCGGCGGGCGCGAAGAGACATCCGGTCATGGCCGCCCTTCCGGGGCTGCGGACGGCCGGAAAAGGCGCATCGGCCCACAGCGGCCGATGCGCCGGGGTGAAAACCTTACTGAATCACAAATTGCGCCCGCCGATTCTTGGCCCAGGCGGCTTCATCCTGCCCCGGATCCAGAGGCCGTTCCTCCCCGTAGCTGATGGACGACAAGCGGGAGGCCGAAATCCCCATGTTGACCAGAAAGTTCTTGGCGCTCTGGGCGCGCCGTTCGCCCAAGGCCAGGTTGTACTCGTTGGTGCCCCGTTCGTCGCAGTGGCCTTCGACCATCACGGCGACCTGGGGGTTGGCGTTCAACCAGGCCGCCTTCTTCTTGAGGATGGCGACAGCCTCAGGCGTCAGGTCGGACCGGTCGAACTCGAAATGGACGTTCTCATTCTGGAACGCGGCAATCTCCCGCTGACGGGCTTCTTCGGCCCGGCGCCGGGCTTCTTCCTCGGCCGCCAGCCGGGCGGCTTCGGCCGCTTTCCGGGCGCGCTCGGCCTCCAGGGCCGCCTGATCCTGCCCTGTCGCCTGGCTCACCTCGGCATCGGCCTTGACCGCCTGCTTGGCGCATCCCGTGCTGAGCAGCAAGCCCGGCACGACCACCAGCAAAGCCAACACCATCCACCACTTGTTCCGCATGTTTCCTCCTTTGTTGTCACCCGACTCTCTATTGAACGTTGTTATTGGATTCCTCCAGGAGACCAGCTCGGCATGCTCTGCGCTCCAGGCAGAGTCAATAACCGGCGCTGATCGGTACCGAAGGCGGTCATCACATAGATCCTGGAGGTGCCTTCGCGCGTGGAGCTGAATGCGATCAGCGAGCCGTCCGGCGACCAGGTCGCCGACTCGTTGTCTCCGCTGTCGCGGGTCAACTGGGCGATGGCGCGGGTCCTGAGATCGATGACGTAAATATCGATCCGGTTCTTGACCATCCCCGTATAAGCAATACGGTCGCCCTTGGGCGACCAACTTGGCTGTGTATTATAGTTGCCCTCGAAAGTCAAGCGTTCCGATTGTCCGGACCCCAGATCCATCACATAAATCTGAGGGCTCCCGGCCCGTTTGGAGACGAAGGCCATCCGTTTTCCGTCGGGTGAAAAGGTCGGTGACACATCGATATCCGGTTGCTGCGTCAGCCTTTTGACGATGTCCCCAGCGCCGGTCAACAGATAGATCTCCTGATCCCCCGACACGGACAAGGTGGCGCCCAGCTCGAAACGCCCAGGTACCCACCCTCCGTTGAGGTTCAGACCGGCCTGGGACACCACGGCCCCGCGCTTGTCGGTGCGGTGGCGGATGTAAAGTTCGGCGCGATCCTTGCGGTAAGCGGTATAGCTGATCCACTGGCCGTCCGAAGACCAGCTCGGGCGCAAACTGATGCTCTGATGGCGGGTGAACGGTTGCGGGTCGTATCCGTCGAAATCGCAGGTATAGATCTCCTTTTGACCAGAACCTGTCGAGACAAAGGCAATCTTGCTTTCAAAAGGGCCCGCACTGCCCGTCAGATGCAACAGCACCTCGGCGCAAAACCGCCTCACCAGCCGCCGGTAATCGGAGGCCCGAGCCGCATAACGCTTGCCCAAGAGGAGCTGCTGCTTGACCGTGTCGAAAAGCCGCAGCTCCATTTCCACCACGTCTTCATCCAGGGCCGTCAGGCCGGTGATGAGCAGATCGCTGCCGATCTCTTTCCAGGCCTTGAAATCCACATCCGCCTGAGTGACCCCCATCTTGCTCGGGTCGATGAGGTAGGCCGCCGGATCGACAATCATGAAATAACCCGTGAAATTGAGTGTATCACTCATCAGCCGGGAACCCTCGGCAGCCAGACGATCCACCTCCGCGCCGGGATTGAGGGTCCTGAACTGCGGAATCGCAATGGGGATCTTGCGCAAAAAAGGATTGGTCAGGTCGATATACCCATAATCGGCCGCCGCACCCCGGGAAGGGGACACCGCGAGCGCGGCGAGCCACAGCAACCCGATAACCAGGTAAAAACCGATGGACCGTCCAGGACAATGACCGGTGTGGGGGCGTATCTGATTCATGATCCTCTCTGTCCAGCGCTGAAACCTTCGATTGGCGCGGCTTGCGTGATCGATGAAGCCCAACTCAGCGCATCACCCCCTGGGGGGTAAAGCGCAGGCCTACCGTCACGAATGGGCGCCCCAGATCCTTGGGATGGGGCGGCAGGGGGTTGGATTTCAGAATGGCCCGCCGGGCGGATTCGTCAAGGTAGCTGTTTCCCGAGGACCTGTCAAACCAGATGTCTTGAATTTGCCCGTTGGGCAGCACCTTGAAGGCGACCTCGGCCACCAGGTCGCCATGGCCGGCGGTCAGAACCTCCGAAAGAGCCCAGTTTCGATTGACCTCGTAGGCGATTTCCAGCCGGTAGACGTCAATCGGCTCCAGCCCCAGGCTCCCGCCGCCTCTGCCCCCCCCGGAAATCCCGCCGGAAGCCTCCTGGCGCTTGAGCCGTTCGATGCCCGCATTGCCCGTATTGGCGGCCTTGAGTCGTTGGATGGCTTCCGCCACGGCCGCAGGCCGTCCCGTGTCAACGGCGGCTTCGATTTTTTCGATGGCTTTCTGGACCGTGGCCTCGGGCTTGAACGTTTCTTTCTTGACACTTGTTTTGACCGGCGGCACGACCTCGGCCGGGGCTTCCGTCTTGGGCGGCGCCAGGGACACGGCCTTTTCCGGGACCACGGCAGGCGCGGGCGGCACCGGGGTCGGGGCTTTGACCGGTGGCGGGGGCAGCACACTTTCGGTCTTTGCCGGCGGCGGGGCCGGAGCCGCTGGAGCGGGCACCGGCTTCGCCGGCGCCGGCGCGGCGGGTGCTGGCGCAGCGGGGCGGGGCGCCGGCGCCGCGGCCGGACCGCCGGGCGCCAGTTCACTCAGCGACACCATGGTCACGTTGATCACCGATGGCAATCGGCTGCGTTCGGGGGCCCAGCGCGGCATGAAAAAGGCCGCCAGGATCAGCAGCACGTGGCCCAGCACCGAAACGGCCCACGGAATGGCCTGGGCACGGCTACCGTTTTCTCCCCCCGCGAAACTGCTGGAAGTCCGAAGTTGCACGCGCACCACCCCAGAGATCAGGCCGGCGGCGCCTGGCTGTCTTTGTCCGGCGGCAAGGTCACCATTCCCAGCCGATCGACCCCGGCGTTCTTGATCTCGGCCATCACCCGGACCACGACCCCGTAAGGGATGTCCTTGTCCGCTCGCAGGTAGACCTCGCGGTCGCTGCGGGTATCGAGGATCGTTGCCAATTTTTGGCTCAGGAAGTCGACCGGCACCTCATAATCGCTGATGAAGATCCTGTTCTGGGCGTCGATGGAGACCACCAGGGGTTCTTTTTCGGTGGTGATCGGCTCGGCGGTCACTTCCGGCAGGGCCACATCGACCCCTTGAACCATCATGGGGGCGGTCACCATGAAAATAATCAGCAGCACCAGCATCACGTCCACGAAGGGCGTCACATTGATCTCGGACATCATGCTGTCATGGCCATTGCCCGTCTTCATCGCCGCCCCCCTTCGGGAATCAGGATGTCGCGCTCGACGATATTCAGAAAGTCGGCGGCAAAGTTGTTCAGTTCGGTTTCGATGAGACGAATCTTCTGGGTAAAGAAGTTGTAGGCGATCACCGCTGGAATCGCGGCCGCCAGGCCGGCAGCGGTGGCCACCAGGGCCTCCGAAATCCCCGGGGCAACCACGGCCAGGCTCGCCGATCCACGCAGCCCGATGCCGTGAAACGAGTTCATGATCCCCCAGACGGTGCCGAAGAGCCCGATGAAGGGGGTGGTGTTGCCGGTGGTGGCCAGAAAAGGCACCATCTGTCCCATCCGGGCCACCTCGCTGTTGATGGCCCGCCGCAAGGAACGACGGACATTGTCAGCCCCGGGAAGACGCCCCCCGAAGCAGGGGACTTCACCAGCTTCGGCGGTTCCGGCCGAACGCTGCAGTTTTTTCAGTTCGATGTAACCGACGCGAAACACTCGCGCCACCGGACTGCCCATCAGCAGTTTGGCGCGGTTGAAGGCTTCGGTCAGATCGTTGCTCTTCCAGAAAAAGTCAGCGAAATGGGCCGATTCCTGCACGGCGCGCCGCATGTAGCGGTACTTCATGATGATGATCGCCCAGCTACTTACCGAAAAAAACAACAGCAGGAACAACACGAGCTGAACCATCAGCCCGGCGTTGAGAATCATGTGGATCAAGTCCAGATCGGAAGGCAGCATGCCGCTTTACTCCACGAAAGGTCCAAAAAAGTATAGGGTTTCCCAATGATGACAAAACGTACTAAAAATACAGTAATTTTTGGCAGGAAAGGTAAACAAGTTCGCCACCGGTGTCAAGAACCTTTCGCTGGGCGCCCCGTGGACCTCCATGCCTGCTCCGGGCCTCTTCCCCGGAACGGTGTCAAACCCTGAGAAGGCTGCCATGGCCCATCCCCGCCAGAACCGGACCTGGACCGAAATCCGCGCCCCCGGACCTTCCGGACCTTCCGGCGACCCCTGTATCATAATATAGGTCAACAGGGGTGGATAATCATTGACAGCCCATACCCAAACCAATAAAAGTGCCAGGTTGGTGGCAGGAAAAGGTTGCCGCGTAAGCACCTTGACTGAAAGACAGGGAGGAAGACCCGATGCACTGGTTTCTGGAGGCCTATGGCACGGCCATCGGCAAGAAGGCGGCGATGG